>DATNJO010001044.1:0-13105 GCA_035603895.1 Pyrinomonadaceae bacterium | reverse complement strand
GTGGCGCGGCGCCGTCGTCTGCTCACTTACCTCGCGATTCTCGGTCAAGGCATGATCACTGCCAACGCCGGCAATGACGCGGGCGGCATCGCGACCTTTGCTTCGGTCGGCGCTGAGTTTGGTTATTCACTCCTCTGGGTTCTGATTCCCATCGCAATCAGTTTAGGAATCGTGCAGGAAATGTGCGCCCGCATGGGCGCCGTCACCGGTAAAGGTCTCGCCGATCTGGTACGCGAACGTTTCGGCGTACGTTGGACCGCGGTGATCATGTTGGCGTTGTTAATAGCCAACGCCGGCGTGACTGTTTCGGAGTTTGTCGGCATCGCGGCGGCTGCGGAACTGTTTGGCATTTCGCGTTTCATAGCCGTGCCGCTCGCCGCGGTCCTCGTTTGGTGGCTGGTAGTGAAGGGCTCTTATAAAAAGGTCGAGAAAGTGTTTCTGGCGATGTCGGTCGTCTTTCTCGGCTACATCGTTTCCGCGTTTCTTTCAAAGCCCGATTGGACCGCCGTCACGGTCGGTTTGGTGAAGCCGTCGTTGAGGCTGGAACACGCGTTTATCTTTACGCTCGTCGCTGTGATCGGCACGACGATCTCGCCGTACATGCAGGTCTACGTACAGTCGTCTGTCGTGGAAAAAGGCGTCACCCTCGACAACTACCGCGAAACCAAAACAGACGTCTGGATCGGCACTATCTTCGCGATCCTGATCGTCTTTTTCATCGTCGTTTCAACCGCCGCGACACTGCATAAAGCCGGCATTCAAATCACGTCCGCGGAAGACGCCGCGCGCGCCCTGCGCCCACTCGCCGGACGTTACGCTGAAACACTCTTCGGCATCGGACTCATTGGCGCGTCGATGTTGGCTGCGGGAGTCTTGCCACTAGCCACGGCTTACTCGATCAGCGAAGCGCTCGGTTTCGAAAAGGGTGTGTCGCGCAGTTTCCGTGAAGCGCCGATTTTCCTGGGCACTTTCACGTTTCTAGTGGCCTTCGGCGCGGCCATCGCGGTGATTCCGAACCTGCCTTTGATCCGCGTGTTACTCGTTACACAGGTGATTAACGGGCTCCTGCTGCCGATCGTCCTCTTTGCGATCCTGCGGCTGGTTAACAACCGCGAACTGATGGGCACGCACGTAAATGGACCAATCTACAACGTCGCCGCGTGGCTCACGGCCATCCTCGTAACGCTCGTGTCGCTCCTTTATCTCCTGATGACTTTTTTCCCGGGCTTACTGCGTTTGTGATAAAAATAGGCGCCGTGTCGCGCCCTCGTTTCACAAACAACGTCGTCATCTTCCTCGCCGCCTGCGTCGCAGCCCTGCTGGCGATGTACCTGTTCTGGTCCTTCGAGAGCGTCATCAAAGAGCTGCTCGAAGGCCGCATGGGCTCCAATCCTTCGCCTTCGGCAGGCACGATCATCAGCGCCGTTAAGTTATTCCTGATCGGTATCGCCGCGTACCTTTTCGTCCGCGCGCTTAACTTTCTCTTCTTCGGACTCGCGTTTCGTCTCAAACGAATCGACGCGCCGACGCTGATCCGTAACATCTTCACGATCGTCGCGTTCACGATCCTTTTCTTAATTGCTTTCACGTTTCTTTTTCCCGACGTCAATCTCGGCGCGCTGTTCACGACTTCCGCGATTTTCGGCGTGATTCTCGGTCTCGCGCTCCAGGACACACTCGGAAACTTCTTCGCCGGCATTTCACTGCAAGCCGACCGGCCGTTTCAGGTTGGCGATGTGATCGTGGTCGGCGCCGAACGTCACACCGGCGTGGTCGAGGAGATCAGTTGGCGAGCGATCAAGATTCGCACTTTCGCAAACCACGTCGTGCTGATCGCCAACAGCAACGCCGCACGCGAGCCGATCGAAGTCTGCCCGCGCGATAACCTGAACGCACGGCTTGTCTTCTTTAATACTCTTTATTCCGACTCACCCGCGAAGACGATCCACGTCGTGCGCGAAGCCGTCCGCGAAGCTGAAAACGTCTCGACAAAAGTCACGCCGATCGTTCGAATCAAGAATCTCGGGGACAACGGCGTCGATTACGAAGTGAAGTACTGGCTCGAAGACTACGCCAAGTACAACGACACCGACGCGCTCGTGCGGCAACGAATCTGGTATGCGTTTCGTCGCGCCGGTTTGAACTTCGCCTACCCGACTCGAACGCTCTTCGTCGAACGCCACAGTCACCTGACACAGCGCGACGGAGGAGCAGTTGTCGAGCGGTTGTCGGCGGTGGACATCTTCGCGCCGCTGTCGGTCGAAGAAACCGGGATGCTGGCGCAGGCGGCGGTGCGGCACGTCTTCGCGCCGGGCGAAATGGTGATCCGAGCCGGCGATCCAGGGTCGTCGATGTTTGTGGTTCACAACGGCCGGGTCCGGGTACAGGTCAATGAAAACGGCCGCCCACGAACAGTGGCGACCCTCAACGAAGGCGACTTTTTCGGCGAGATGGCCTTGTTTACAGGTGAGCCCCGGACCGCGAACGTGCTCGCTCTGGAAGAGACTGAAGTCCTCGAGATCGGCCACGCGGCGATGAAGCGGGTGTTCGACACCAACCCCGATCTGGTCGAATCGCTGAGTTTTATCATCGCCGAGCGCCGCCAGGGGCTCGAGTCGCACGCCGACGCAGCTGCCCCTGCAAGTGACCCCTCAGCCGGACTTTTATCCGCAATCAAGCGCTTTTTCGGGTTATCTCAGTAAGTACGTTCTGAGTTCAACCTTTAGGCTACCGTTTGCCTTGGCAATTTGCTCCCCGCAAAGGCGCAAAGTCGCAAAGCGCTGCCGCGTTTTCTAAGGATTTCTTTGCGCCTTTGCGCCTTTGCGGGAGACGATCCGTACGTCCGGTGCTCAGACTTGACAGCTCCACACTCAACCTTTATTATGCCGTCACGCTCAGCCGGATGAAAACCAACCGTTAGCTCGAGCCAAACATACAAGGAATATCTAAGGAGGAGTTGCAGCTATGACCATCGTTCGTTACGACCCGTTTCGTGACCTGCGTACGTTGCAGGAAGAGGTAAACCGCCTGTTCTCGACCAATCTAACCCGTGCTTTCGGCGATGAGGGCATCGGCCGTGGCGCCTGGGCTCCCAGCGTCGATATCTATGAAAATAAGGACCAGATCGTGCTCGAGGCCGAACTGCCGGGCATGAAACAGGAAGATTTCGACCTGTCGATCGAGAACAACGTGATCACGCTACGTGGCGAGCGAAAGTTTGAGAAGACGGACGAGACCGATAACTACCATCGAGTCGAGCGCTCGTATGGCTCGTTCACCCGGTCTTTCACTTTGCCGCAGACGGTCTCCGCTGAAGGCGCGACAGCCCAGTACAGCAACGGCGTACTGCGCGTGACG
Organism: Pyrinomonadaceae bacterium; assembly: GCA_035603895.1. Lineage (GTDB taxonomy): Bacteria > Acidobacteriota > Blastocatellia > Pyrinomonadales > Pyrinomonadaceae > PSRF01. The sequence goes on along the minus strand of DATNJO010001044.1, from coordinate 9,748 downwards.
CTGCCGAAGCGTGAGGAGACCAAAGCTCGCCGGATCGAAGTGAAGGGCACGGAGACCGATTCTCCGAAAACGATCGAAACCACAGCCCAGACCGGCAAGAGCAAAGACGCCTCTGCCGGACGGTAAATCATTGCCAATTTTCGATTGCCGATTGCCGATTTTCAGTCCCATCGACAGTTCGCTTTAACAATCGGCAATCGAAAATCGAAAATCGGAAGTGTGTCATGCGTTTAGATAAATTCACCCTGCGAGGACAGGAAGCAATCCAGTCAGCCATCGAGTTGGCTGAAAGAAATCAACACCAACAGGTCGAACCCGAGCACCTGCTCATAGCGATGCTCGAACAGCCTGAAGGTATTGTTAGACCAGTACTCGGAAAACTCGGCGCCAACGTCGCGGTCATTCTCAATGACACGCAGGCGGCCGTGGCGCGCTTTCCGCGCGTGCAAGGCGGGCAACAGTATTTCAGCCCGCGGTTGAGTCAGATCTTTAACGCCTCGCAACAGCAGGCGGACAAGATGCAGGACGAGTTTATTTCGACCGAGCATCTGCTGTTGGCTATCGTCGATGAAAAAGACGGCGAAGCAGGAAAGATTCTGCGACAGCACGGCGTCAACAAAGACGATCTGTTCAAAGTAATCGAACAGATGCGCGGCGGCACACGCATCACGGATCAGAACGCCGAACAGAACTACCAGGCACTTTCCAAATACGCGCGCGATCTCACTGAAGCCGCACGCAAAGGAAAACTCGATCCCGTCATCGGCCGCGACGACGAAATCCGCCGCACGATTCAGGTGCTTTCGCGGCGAACAAAAAACAATCCGGTATTGATTGGCGAACCGGGCGTCGGTAAAACCGCGATCGTCGAAGGTCTCGCGCAACGAATCGTTTCCGGCGACGTGCCCGAAACGCTGCGTAACAAACGTCTGGTCGCGCTCGATCTCGGCTCGATGCTCGCGGGTGCGAAGTACAGGGGCGAGTTTGAAGATCGTCTCAAAGCGGTTTTGAAAGAGATCGAGAACGCGCAGGGCCAGATCATTCTCTTTATCGACGAGTTGCACACACTCGTCGGCGCGGGCGCCGCTGAAGGCGCGATCGACGCGTCGAACATGTTGAAGCCGGCGCTGGCTCGCGGCGAACTTCGCTGCGTCGGCGCGACTACGCTCAACGAATACAAGAAACACATTGAAAAAGACGCGGCCCTCGAACGCCGTTTCCAGGTCGTCTACGTTGGCGAGCCAACGGTCGAAGACACGATCGCGATTCTGCGCGGCTTGAAGGAACGTTACGAAGTGCATCACGGCGTGCGTATCAAAGACTCCGCGATCGTCGCCGCCGCAACGCTTTCGAATCGTTACATCACGGATCGTTTCCTGCCGGACAAAGCAATCGACTTGATCGATGAGGCCGCGTCGCGCCTGCGCATCGAGATCGATTCGTTGCCGCAGGAGATCGATCAGTTAGAACGTGAGACCGTTCAACTCGAGATCGAGCGGCAAGCACTGCAACGCGAAACCGACGAGAAATCGAAAGCGCGTTTGAAAGAGATCGAACAGCGCATCGCGGACCTGAAGGAAAAATCTTCGGGCATGAAAGCAAAGTGGCAATCAGAGAAAGAAGCCATCGAGCACATGCGCACCGCGAAAGCAGAACTCGAACAGCTCAGGCTGCAACTCGACAAGGCGCGCAACGCTGGGGATCTAGCGCGCGCGTCGGAAATTCAGTACGGCAAGATTCCGGAACTCGAGCAGAAGCTCAAGGCCGAGCAGGAAAAGCTCGCGCGTTTCCAGGAAGACGGCGTGATGCTGAAAGAAGAGGTTGACGAAGAGGACGTCGCCGGAATCGTTGCGAAGTGGACCGGCATTCCCGTTTCGCGAATGCTCGAAGGCGAGATGCAGAAGCTGATCACGATGGAAGAACGTTTGAGCCATCGCGTGATTGGTCAGGAAGAAGCGCTGACTGCGGTGGCAAACGCTGTGAGACGCGCACGCGCAGGATTGCAGGATCCGAATCGACCAATCGGTTCGTTCATCTTTCTTGGTCCAACCGGCGTCGGTAAAACCGAAACGGCCCGTGCACTGGCGGAGTTTTTATTCGACGACGGGCGCGCGATGATCCGGCTCGACATGTCGGAGTACATGGAAAAGCACGCGGTCGCGCGCATGATCGGCGCGCCGCCGGGATATGTTGGTTATGACGAAGGCGGTCAGCTCACGGAAGCGGTTCGCCGCCGGCCGTATTCCGTTGTACTGTTTGACGAAATCGAAAAGGCGCATCCGGATGTTTTCAATGTCTTGTTACAGATTCTCGACGACGGGCGTTTGACCGATTCGAAAGGACGCACCGTCGATTTCAAGAACACTGTCTTGATCATGACGTCGAACCTCGGTTCGCGTGAGATTCAAGCAGTGCAAGACGATGAGAAGCAGGTGCGTGAAGCAGTGCTACAGGAATTGCGCGGTCACTTCAAACCGGAGTTCCTGAATCGAATTGACGATATCGTGATCTTCCATCAGCTCTCGCAAGCACAGATCGGCAAGATCATCGACGTTCAACTGGAGCGGCTCCGCACGATGCTCGCCGAGCGAAACGTGATCCTGGAGCTCGACGATTCCGCGAAGGAGTTGTTGATGCGCGAAGGTTACGATCCAGCTTACGGCGCGCGCCCGTTGAAGCGTGCGATTCAGTCGTACATTCAGAATCCGCTTGCGGTGAAACTGCTGCAAGGCGAGATCGTGCCGGGTCAAACCGTGAGAGTGTCGGCGAAGGGCGACCAGTTGGAGTTCAAAACTAACCAGGCATTCGCGACAGCGTAAAACTTTTGGAGAGAGGAAACATGTCACAACAGTGGAATCCGTTGCAGGATTTGATGGTGTTGCAGGATCGGATGAATCGGCTTTTCGAAGACGCGACGCAGCGGCGCGGTCAATCAGGCAATGAAGACGAACTTGAACGCGCCGATTGGACACCTGCTGCCGATATTTACGAAACTGAAACCGGCTTCGTGATCGCTCTCGATCTTCCCGGCATCAAGCGCGATGCGCTGGAGATCGATATCGACGACAATCGTTTGGTTGTCAAAGGTGTTCGCGCAGTTGACGACACAAGAACACGCCGCAGTGAAAGACCACGCGGAAAGTTCCTGCGCACTTTTGCGGTGCCGGCGTCAATCGATCAGGCAAAGATCGGGGCCGAGTACAAGGAAGGTGTATTGCAGATTCGTCTGCCCAAGCGGACCGAACAGAAAGCGCAAAAAATTGAAGTTAAGATATCATGACCGACACCGGACCAAGGGGGACGTAGAACGCATGGGTGACGAAGGACAGGACGAACTGCGCGTTACCGATCGCCGTCGCATCTACCTGGACCAGGATGGCACGGAAAAAGTGAACGCAGAAGTTGAAACACCGAATCTGAAACCCTCTTACGTGGAGGAGCTCGAAGCGCGCACTCAGGCCGCGGAAAGACAGGTGCAGGAAGTGCAGTCGCGTTTCGATCAGTTGCGGCAGCAACTGCAACGCGAGACTGACGAAACGCGCGTGCGGTTGAATCGTTCGGCTGACGAACGCGCCGAAGCGGGTAAGGCGAAATTCATCGAGTCGTTGTTGCCAGTGATGGACGGTCTCGATCGCGCGATCGACGCTGCTGTCCGGGAGGGTTCGAGTGATGCGATTGTGCAAGGCATTCGCAGCATCGCGAATAGTTTTCAGAATGCATTGACGAACGCGGGTGTCGAGCCGATCGCCTCCATTGGCGAACCGTTCAATCCGGAGTTGCACGAGGCGGTTGACACTGAGGAAACCGATCCGGAAATGGACGGAATCGTGGTTGACGAATACAGCCGAGGTTATCGTATCGGCGATCGACTGCTGCGTCCCGCGCGTGTAAAAGTTGGTCGAGCGGCTGCGAGACGAGCAGTTGAACAGTAGAAACTGGGATAAGGAGACACAGAAGAGTGCCGGCAAAAGACGTGAAGTTTAGAGAGGAAGCGCGCAAAGCGATGCTTCAGGGTGTCGATACGCTCGCGAATGCGGTGCGGGTGACGTTGGGACCAAAAGGACGCAATGTGGTTCTGGGCAAGAAGTTTGGACCACCCGTAATCACCAAAGACGGCGTGACGGTCGCCAAAGAGATCGAGTTAAAAGACAAATATCAGAACATGGGCGCGCAGATGGTGCGCGAGGTTGCCGTCAAAACCAACGACAAAGCCGGCGACGGCACGACGACCGCGACGATTCTCGCGCAGGCGATCTTTCGCGAAGGCGTAAAGAACGTGACTGCCGGCGCTAATCCCATGGCGTTGCAGCGCGGTATTCAACTCGCGACCGATCAGGTTGTTGCCGAGCTCGAACGCATGTCGAAGAAAGTCAAAGGCAGGGAAGAGCTGACTAACGTCGCCACCGTTTCCGCCAACAACGATCGCGCGATCGGAGAACTGATTTCCGAAGCGATGGAACGTGTCGGCAAAGACGGCGTCGTGACCGTCGAAGAATCGAAGACGCTGCAAACTGAACTTGACATAGTCGAAGGTATGCAGTTTGACCGCGGTTATCTGTCTCCTTACTTCGTCACGAATCCCGATCGCATGGAAGCCGTTCTCGACGAGCCGTATATCCTGCTTTACGAGAAGAAGATCGCCGCGATGCGCGAGCTGATTCCGGTGCTCGAACAAACAGCCGGCGCTGGACGTGCTTTGCTGATCATTGCTGAAGATATCGAAGGCGACGCGCTTGCAACGCTGATCGTCAACAAACTTCGCGGCACGATCAAAGTGTGCGCTGTGAAAGCGCCCGCATTTGGAGATCGCCGCAAAGCGATTCTCGAAGACCTCGCGATACTGACCGGCGGCAAAGTAATCACGGAAGATCTCGGAATCAAACTCGAGAACGTGACGCTCGCCGATCTCGGCACTGCGAAACGCGTGATCGTCGACAAAGAAGCGACGACTGTCGTCGAAGGCGGTGGCGATCAAAGAGCGATACAGGGCCGCGTGGCAACTATCCGCAGACAGATCGAAGAATCCACTTCCGATTACGATCGCGAAAAACTACAGGAACGTCTGGCGAAACTTGCCGGCGGTGTTGCTGTGGTGAGAGTTGGTGCGCCAACCGAAACCGCGATGAAAGAGATCAAGATGCGCGTTGAAGACGCACTCAACGCGACCAAAGCCGCGGCGCAGGAAGGCATCGTCGTTGGTGGTGGCATCGCGCTCTTGCGCGCGTCGAAAGTGCTCGACAACCACGACGGGGATGACCCTGACGTTCGCACCGGAGTCAAGATTGTTCGCCGGGCGTTGCAGGAGCCAGTGCGGCGAATCGCCGAGAACGCTGGTATCGATGGCGCGATCGTCGTTGGCCAGGTGGAGCAGTTAAAAGGAAACAAAGGTCTTAACGCGGTGACCGGTCAAATTGAAGATCTCGCCGCTGCGGGAATTATCGATCCGACAAAAGTGGTACGAACCGCGCTGCAAAACGCGGCGTCGATTGCTGGTTTGCTGTTGACGACGGACGCAGCCGTTACCGAATTGCCGGAACCCAAAAAATCTGGACCGCCAACGCCTGGTGGCGACGATTACGATTACTAAAGCAATCCACAGATTACGCCGATTAAACATCTCTGTGTGATCTATGGTTATGACTCGCGTGCGGCAGGAAAATTGCAGGAAAACTGCCGCCGAAGTTAGTTATTGCATCGAAACGCAACGGCGTCTATTCTGGCGACATCCAACTTCGCGTTGGATGGTTACGAGTTGTTTGAAAGTTGAGAGCTACTGTCGCAAACAAAATCCAGCAATTTTGGACCTGATTGGGCGCGACGGTCGTAAAAAGAATTATGGTTGATTTAGGTTCATATAAAGACAAGTTCGGCGACAGCGGACAGCGCATTTTAGAACACGCGTTGAACGAGTCGCGACGCCGCGACCAAAACTTCGTTTCGGTCGAACACATTCTTCAAGCCCTGACAGTCGAAGAGCCTGACATGTTCAACTCTGCCATGCGCGACCTGTCGCTCGATCCGGTGGTCGTGAAAGTGGCCATCGAGAAAAGGCTCGGCACCAGCAGGCAGCAGCACGTTGGCAAAGGTTTTCGGATCGGGCCTGATACTACCGACCTCTTCAAACGCGCAATGGAGCGCGCGCGAAGTCAGGGACGCAAAACAATTGAAGCAACTGATATTTTTGAAGCACTAAGTAATGAAGACAGTCTATTTGTGGAAGTACTACGAACCATGGGGGCAAATCCAGAAGCAGTGCAGGAGAACGTCCGCGCACAAATCCAAAAACGAGAACAGGAAGAAGAACTCAACCGCAAGAAGTTTGAACTTCCACCTTATTTAAAGCACTTTGGCGTATCGCTTAACAAGCTCGCCCGCGCAGATAAGATTCCACCAACAATCGGAAGAGAAAAAGAGATTCAGCAGATCATCGAGATCCTCTGTCATCGCGAGCGTGCAAACTCTCCGATGCTCGTCGGCGAACCCGGCGTGGGTAAGACAGCGGTGATCGAAGGTCTCGCACGTTTGATCGAGTTGGAACCGGAGAAAGTTCCGGCACGGTTGCGCGGTTCACACGTCGTGCAGTTGCAGATGGGCGGCATCGTTGCCGGCACCATGCTGCGCGGTATGTTTGAGGAACGCATCAAGGGCATCATCGACGAAGTCAAAGAACGCGACAATCTGATCCTCTTCATCGACGAAGCACACACGATCATCGGCGCAGGCGCGGCCCTCGGCACGTCGTCTGACGCGGCAAACATGTTCAAGTCGGCATTGGCCCGTGGTGAAATGCGCATCATCGGTGCGACGACGCTTTCAGAGTACAAAGAGTACATCGCGGAAGATGAAGCTCTCGCGCGGCGCTTTCGTTTGGTGAAGGTTGTCGAGCCTACGATTAACGAGACGCGCGACATTTTGTTTGGTCTGCGTCCGCGTTTGGAAAAGAACTATTCCGTCAAGATCTCCGACGACGCCATCAACACGGCCCTGGAGATGGCGCCGAAGTACATCCGCAATCTGCACCTGCCTGACAAGGCGATCGGCTGGCTCGACACGGCTGCGGTGAAGGTTGAAATCAACGAGCCGCAAACGATGGTCGTTCAACCTGAGCACATCATCGAGGTCATCTCGCAGGAGTCGCGTATTCCGCGCGACATGATCTACCGCGACACGACCGATCGCTTCGCAATGACGGAAGCGATGCTCGGACACCGCGTGATCGGTCAGAAGGCAGCGATTCAGTCAGTGGCGCAACGTCTACGGCTGAACAAAGGTCCACTGAAGGAGTCGCACTACAAGCCCGACGGTGTGCTGCTGTTCCTGGGTCCAACCGGTGTCGGAAAAACCGAGTTGGCGAAGGCGGTTGCCGAGTTTATGTTTGGCGACGAAGAGAAAATGGTCCGTATCGACATGTCGGAGTACAGCGACGGCACGGTGAGTGTCGAGAAACTGATCGGCATGCCGCGCGGCATCGTTGGTTCGGAACGCGGCGGTATTCTTACCGAGCAATTGCGTGAGAATCCCTACACGGTGTTGCTGCTCGACGAAGTCGAGAAAGCGTCGCCTTATCTGATGAACCTGTTTTTGCAGGCATTCGACGAGGGCTGGCTCACAGATGGACGTGGCAAGAAGGTCTACTTGTCTGACGCGATCATCATCATGACTTCAAATCTCGGTTCCGAAAGCTTCAAGCGGTTTGAAAAGCCGTTGGGCTTCGGCACCAAGACAGCGTCGGACTTCCGCGCCGTCAAGAACGAAGTGATGAAGGCCGCGGAGCAACGTTTCTCACCGGAGTTTCGCAATCGTATCGACGAGATCGTGGTGTTCTCGCCGTTGACGATGGACGAGGTGCGCCAGATTGCGCGACTGTATCTCGAGAAGGTTCGCCGCCAGATGGAGCGCCAGGGCAAAGCCGTTGAAATCACCGACGCGGCCATCAATAAGCTGACTGAAGACGGTTTCAACACAGCTTACGGCGCTCGCTTCCTGAAACGGCACATCGACGAGAAGGTGAAACTGCCGATTACCGCGATGTGGAAATTGTCTGCGCGCTTCAGCGTCGACGTTGAAGAGGGCGAAGTTGTAGTGAAGCCAGCCGGAGGCACTAATCCGGGTTTGAATTAATGGATAGGATTACAGGATTCACACGATTGGTGAAAAGACTTCATCTTGTGAATTTTGTAATCCTGTCAGTGTTTTTGCTTTTGATTGTTCTCGCCTCGAAGGCACAAACTGTTGACGAAAAGTCGCAGGCGATAATCAACAAAGCGATCGAAGTCGTTGGCGGACAAGCCTACCTGAACGTTCAGAATGTTACCGGCAGAGGCTTCTATTCTGAGTTCAAAGAAAACGTGCCGCAGGTGCCGCTGAAGTTTGTCGACTACCTCGTGTATCCGAATCGCGAGCGCACCGAGTTCACGCAATCCGGCATCAAGACGATTCAAACAAACGATGGCGACACTGGTTGGATGTTTGATGGCGGGCCGAAAAAGATCTCGGATCAAAGTGCGACGCAGATTGAAGAGTTCAAACGCACGATGCGCACCACGGTCGAGAATCTCTTGAAGGGCTGGTGGCGGAACGAAGGCGGCAAGGTGACCTACGTTGGCCGCCGCGAAGCGGGACTCGCCAAACGCAACGAGACCGTGCGGCTTACATATCCGAACGGTTTTTGGATCGAGTATGAGTTTGGCGCGAGGGACTTTTTACCGGCCAAGGTTATCTACAAGAAAACACGGAAAGATCTCGACAGCGGGGATATGGTCGAGACAACGGAAGAAGACGTACTACTGAAGTTCATCACTGAGGCCGGTGTTACCGCACCGTGGGTGATCGATCATTACGTCAACGGCAAACAAACCTCACGAATCAACTACGAGCAGATTCAATACAACCAACGTATTCCCGACGCACTCTTCGCGAAACCCGCGGACGTTAAGAGCATCAAGTAAAGCCATTGCCGATTTTCGATTGCCGATTGCCAATTTGAAGCAGGAGTGTACGCTTGTCTTTTCAATCGGCAATCGAAAAATCGAAAATCGGCAATGGTTTACATCGCGAGGCCGCCGTCGACCTGGATAACCTGGCCCGTGATGTAACGAGCGTCGTCCGAGAGAAGAAACGCCGCGATGCGCGCGACTTCATCTGCTTCCGCAAAGCGGCCCAACGGAATCTGTTCGATGATCTTCGCCTGATAACTCTCGTCGAGTTTCCCGGCCATGTCCGTCGCGACCATTCCCAGCGCCAACGCGTTCACCGTCACTTTGCGGCTCGCGACTTCTTTCGCCAACGCTTTCGTCAACCCGATCATTCCCGCCTTCGAAGCCGAGTAGTTCGACTGACCCGGCATTCCGACTTCGCCACTGATCGACGAGATGTTGAGAATCGATCCGCCCGTCTCCTGCCGTAACATCGTACGCAACGCAGCCTTCGCAAAATTCCACGCGCCTTTGAGATTCGTGTCGATCACCTCGTCCCAGTCGTCTTCTTTCATGCGCAGGATCAGGTTGTCGCGCGTGATGCCGGCGTTGTTGACGAGGAAGTCGATACGGCCGAACGCATCTTTCACCTGTTTGACCATCTCGGCGGCAGCTTCCGTGTTGCCGACATTGCATTGAAACGCGAGGGCGCGTACGCCGAAAGCTTCGAGCTCGGATTTCAAAGTTTCCGCTGACTCAACACTCTGCGCGTAATTGAAAGCGATGTTGGCGCCACGTTGGGCGAGCTCGGTGGCGATCGCGCGGCCGATGCC
>DATNJO010001043.1:0-9449 GCA_035603895.1 Pyrinomonadaceae bacterium | reverse complement strand
TCGATCCGTCTTTGTAACCTATAGATTGTCTTTCCTTCACCAGCCGCGATGCTTTGTGTAACTGCTCCACTTCTTTCGGCAGCAAATATTCCGGCTGGCCCATCTCTTCCCACAATCGTTTGGGATTTGCGTGATCCGCATCGATACGACAAATGTGCGCCGCACGCGGCTCACGCGTATTGCTCAACCTTATCTGTATTTGTTCGGTTTCGATGGAATGGCCTGGCGTCGTGTGATTCGTCAGGACTACGGTCACACTCGAGTCTTTTTGAAACACAGAGCAATCGACAGTTTCATGCAAACCATCAACGAGCGACTGCCGGTCGCCTAACTGATGCAGCAACTCAAACGCACGATAAGCAGGCTTCGCAACGCTGTGCACACTGAGCAAACCGAACCCACCATGAAACGGCATCGACTGCAAACTTCTCTCTTCGAAAATGTCTGAAAAGGTCCAGAAGCCATATCCTTCAACCAAACCCTTCGCTTCCAGTATCGTAGCGACCGCGAACGCCGCGGCGTACGGTTCATCGTGTAACGGATCGCTTGAATTCGCGGAAGAGTTCCACTCGGTGTAGTAAACAGGCCGGCCACCAGCATACCGGCGCGTGTCCTGAGCACGTTCGCGCATGATCCCGCGCTGACTCTTGAACAGTTGTAATTCCGTATTCCCTTCTCTTTCGAGTCCATCAGTTGGATATTGATGCGTACTGATGAAATCGGCAGGCACTTTGTTTCGCTCACAGAACTCAACAAAGTCTTCGACCCACTCGCTGCGCGCGGTAGCTGGTCCACCGACTCGCAGCGACGAGTCGATCTTTTTGATGGCTTCGGCTGTGTAGCGATAGAGCTTGAAGTAATCGCGTTGCGTGCCGGTCCAAAACGACTTCAAGTTTGGTTCGTTCCAGACTTCGAAAAACCACTCGCGTACTTCCTTCAAACCATATCTCTCAACCCAATGTGAGACGAGGCGATCTATCAGCGCCGCCCATTGCTTGTAGTCTTTCGGCGGAGTGACGTTGGCCTTGTAATTGAAAACGGTCCTGCTTCCCGAGGCGAGCGCAGTCGGCATGAAGCTCAACTCAACGAAAGGCCTCATGCCAATCGAGAGAAGAAAATCGAACACCTGATCGGCGTTGAAGAACGAATAGACCAGCTTGTTGTGATCGCGAACCAGCAAGCCCATGTCGTCGGAAAGCAGACCGTGAAAACGCACGTAGCGAAAGCCGAGCTCGTCACGACACTGCTTCAACTGGCGCTGCCAATCGGCGCGCAACGCAACCGGAGCGTGATCGCTGCCAACAGTGTGCTCCCAGAAATGCGGAAGCGGCGTCGTTGCTTCTGCCAGATCGCAGAAGAAGTTGATGCGGTTCATTCTCCTGCGTCGCCCTCTTCGTTGTTATCGGAGAGCATTGCGCACAGAGCGCCGCACGAGTTCGGTAGTGAGACCGTAAACGAAATGTGAAGTGAGTGCATAAACATGAGTTGATAGCGGATATGCGGTTGGACCTTTCGCCAAGCCGAGTATCGGAACGGCGCCTTCGTCGACCACCAACCAAAAGGCCGCGCCAAACGGTAAGCCGGCGCCGGCAGTAACTCCGGGCGCAACTTCCGCCACCGCTCCGTACAATCCACCGACGCCCGTTCCAAGACTGTAATGAACCGCCGGGCCCGCGATCTTCTTTTCGGTCGTAGTCAATTTGTGATCAAAGAGCCCTTCAGAGATCGCCGACGCAGTCCGCACCGTCGTGTCGTCAGGCTCTTCATCACCAGGAGCCGAAGACTGACCTTTGTCAGCCACGCTAAACCACAGCTCCTGAAACCGGTTCATGGTCCAGGAAGCAACCAGCCCGCCGACGAGGCCGGCCGCCAAACCTTTCAACACTCTTTCCGATTGTCGAGCCACGATCTGAGTCTGCCACCGAAACTTCGCAAATTTGTGCCGCGCAGTTCAGACAAAAATGGTCTTGCATTTATATGGGCAAGGCTCTATTATCTGCCGCGCTCAGAAGCAAGATAGCACCACCTCCCGACTGTCCTACTCCCGAAATTGTATTTTTTGCCCCGACGGTCCTCCCGTTACCCCAGCAAACTGTTCGTCCATTCACTGGAGGTCTTAATGAAGAAAACGCTCGTCTTGTTTGTTGTAGTAGCCTTGTCCGTGGCGGCGGTGGTCCTCACTGCGGTTCACGGCCAGAACCAAAACGGCAACGGTAAATTCCGTCGCGCGCGCGCGGAGAAACGAATTGCCAATCAATACATCGTAAAACTCAAAGACAATACGGCCGATGTGGAAGGCGAATCCATTCGCCTCTCGCGCGATTTCGGCGGCGATCGTAACGGCGGACACGTCTACCAGCGCGCCCTCAAAGGTTTCTCTGTGCGCTTGAACGAACAACAGGCCGCACGACTCGCCGAGGATCCGCGCGTCGACTTTGTCGAAGAAGACGCAGTCGTGAGTTTGGGGGCCACTCAAACTAACGCTACTTGGGGACTCGATCGCATCGACCAGCGCGATCTGCCTCTCAATTCAACCTACAACTTCAACGCCACCGGCACCGGAGTGCGAGCTTACATCGTCGATACCGGTATCCGTGCGTCACACGTCGACTTCGGCGGCCGTGTAGTTTCGGGTTTCACCGCCATCAACGACGGACTGGGCACTAACGATGGCAATGGTCACGGCACGCACGTGGCCGGCACCGTTGGCGGTTCAACCTGGGGCGTCGCAAAGAACGTCACGCTCGTTGCCGTGCGCGTGCTCGACTCGAGTGGTAATGGAACTAACTCCGGCGTCATCTCCGGTGTGGATTTTGTCACGTCTAATCACCAGGCGGGTCAACCGGCGGTAGCCAACATGAGTTTGGGTGGTGGCGCTTCATCGGCGCTGGACACGGCCGTTACAAATGCTGTCAATGACGGCGTGACCTTTGCCGTTGCGGCAGGAAACGAGAATCAGAATGCGTGCAACACTTCTCCAGCACGCGCACCGGCGGCGATCACAGTGGGTTCGACCACGACGACTGACGCGCGCTCTTCGTTCTCAAACTTCGGTACCTGTGTCGACATTTTCGCTCCTGGCAGCAACATCACCTCCGCTTGGAGAACCAGCGACACAGCCACCAACACCATTTCGGGCACGTCGATGGCATCGCCGCACGTTGCAGGTGTCGCGGCTTTGTTCCTCGAAACAAATCCAACTGCCACACCAGCGCAAGTGACTGCCGCGATCATCAACAGCGCGACGCTGAACAAGGTGACTGGCGCGGGAACGGGTTCGCCGAACCGGCTGCTCTTCTCGTTGCTAACCGGCGGTGGTGGTCCAACGCCGACCCCAACGCCCACACCGACTCCGACGCCCGCCCCGGGAGCGGAACTGCTACTCAATCGTGGCTTTGAATCGGGCGCGGTGAACTGGACTGCGACCACAGGCGTGATCACCAACTCCACGGGACAGACACCACGGACCGGATCGTTCTACGCATGGCTGAACGGCTACGGTGTAACGCACACTGATTCGCTGTTCCAGCAGATCACGATTCCTGCGAGCGCAAACAGTGCGACGCTGAGTTTCTGGCTGAAGATCAATTCGGCTGAAACTACCACCACAACACAGTTCGACAGGTTGCAAGTACAGATTCGTAACTCCAGCAATACGGTGTTGGCGACACTCGCTACCTATTCGAACTTGAACGAAACGACCGGATACGTTTTGCAGACCTTCAATGTGTCTGCGTTCAGAGGACAGACCGTTCGAATTTACTTCCTGGGCACGGAGGACTCTTCTCTACAAACGTCCTTTGTGATAGATGATACGTCGTGCACGACACAGTAACAGTTTGGCCGAACGTATTTTGAACCCCGAGGGACGAGCTCGAAACGGCTCGTCCCTTTTTCTTCCACACGACCACAAAACTATGAACAAATTCTCAAAAGCCCTTGCCGCCGCTAACTTGATAATGCTTTTCGCCGTCGCAGTATCAGGTCAAACACCGTGTCTTACTGCGTCGAAGTTTGGACCCGAAGATCAGATTGGCAACATGAACTACGTCACGCCAGCAAAAACGCTCGCCGCCACCAAACTGGTGACCACCGGCAAAGCTTATCGCCTGGCGATTGAGACTAATAAAGACACACCTGCCTATCCGCCGCGCACGTTTGCGGTCACGATCACGCAACCGGGCCAGACAGCGGGCGCTACGATTGGTCCAACTAAAACTACTTACAACGACGACTTGATCAATGGTTGGGCCGGCGTCGGTACACAACTCGACGGGCTCGGTCACATCGGTATCGACGGTCTTTATTTCAACTGCAACAAAGCAGTCGATTTCGCGGCGACTGACGGCTTGAAGAAACTCGGCGTGGAGCACGTGCCCGCAGTTGCCACTCGCGGTGTACTGCTCGATATGGCGGGTTACTTCAATACCGACATCGTCAAAGAGGGCACGCCTTTCAACCGCGCGGAGATCGAAGGCGCGATGAAACGTCAGGGCATCAAGTCGATCGGAAGAGGCGATGTGGTGTTGTTCTACACCGGTTGGCTCAAGCTGCTCGGCAAAGACAACAAACGTTTCGGCTCGGTTGCGCCGGGGTTGGGTCGCGACGGTGCGAAGTATCTTGCCTCATTGGGCGTGGTGATTGTAGGTTCAGACACGTGGAGTTTCGAGGTGATTCCATTTGAGAAGGACGCGGGCGTCTTCGAGGTCCATCAGATCCTCATTCCGATGAACGGCATTCACATACTCGAAAACGTCAACACCGAAGAGATGGTTCGCGATAAAGCGTGGGAATTTCTGTTCACGCTTGGCCCAGCGCGAATCACCGGCGGCGTGCAAGCGATCGTTAATCCAGTCGCGATTAGATAAGGACGTGAAGGCTCAGATGAAAAAATTCTTCTTACTTGTTTTTCCACTGGTTCTCGTTCAAGCATGTAGTTCTGCCGTGAACCAACCAGTTCAGAGCTCGGCTCCCCCCAATTCGTACTTCGATAATTCACAACGCGACGATGTTCTGAGCGGCGGAGTCAAAATGATTCCGATCACCACTCCCAAGGGAACGTTCCGCGTCTGGACCAAGCGAGTCGGCAACAATCCGCGCATCAAAGTGTTGCTGTTACACGGTGGACCAGGCGTCACGCACGAGTACTTCGAAGCATTCGACAGTTACCTTCCCGGCGCTGGTGTCGAGTATTACTACTACGATCAACTCGGATCGTTCTATAGCGATCAGCCTAAGGAACCCGACCTGTAGGATCTGCCGCGCTTCGTTGAGGAAGTCGAACAAGTACGTCAGGCGCTCAAGCTCGACAAGAGTAACTTCTATCTGTTCGGACAATCATGGGGTGGCGTGCTCGCGATGGAGTACGCGTTGAAGTACCAGCAGAACCTGAAGGGCCTGATCATTTCAAACATGATGGCGAGCGGGCCGGCTTACAACGAGTATGCAAACAAGGTGCTCATGCCGGCGATGGACCAAACGGTGCTCGCGGAAATCAAAGCACTCGAAGCGAAGAAAGACTATGAGAATCCGCGTTACATGGAACTGCTGTTGCCGAGCCACTACGTCCAGCACATCCTGCGTATACCGGTCGATCAATGGCCCGACCCGGTGAATCGCGCTTTCAAACACATCAACCCGGACATTTACATTCCTATGCAGGGACCAAGTGAACTCGGACTCAGCGGGAAACTGCTCAACTGGGACCGCACCAACGACCTCGCGCAAATCACCGTGCCGACACTCGTGATCGGCGCCAGGTACGACACGATGGACCCGGCACACATGGAGATGATGTCGAAGAAAGTTCAGAAAGGGCGCTACCTGTTTTGTCCGAACGGCAGCCACCTCGCGCTTTACGACGATCAGAAAGTTTATATGGAGGGGTTGACGAAGTTCATCCTCGACGTCGATCGCGGACAGTTTTGATTTGAAAAAGTCTTTCGTTCTGGTTTCACGTGTTAGCTGGTCCTGACGCGTTACCTGGTCTTAAGGCGTTACCTGGTCTTGAGGCGCTAGGGGAGGAACGCCGAAGGCGTTTACTAGTTCCAGCCCAGGGTTGGAACAACCCTGGGAACCAAACCAGAAATGTTTCCAACGCTGAAAGCGTTGGCGAGATCGCTGGTTTGCCAACGCTTTCGACGTTTAAGTTGTCTTTTCGATATTCTGACATTTGTTAACGCCTCCGGCGTTTCGAACTGGTTTCGCGAAGACATTCCCATTTGAAATCTGTGACACGACGCGGCGGTGAAAATCGTTGACAGTTAGCGACCGACTGTTTAGATTGTCCGGCACAAGAAGACATGCTCATCCGACCTGTTTCGAGTGTTGACGACCAGTTCGCAACGCACAAAGCAGGGCGGCCAAAGCGGTAGCTTTACCAACTCACACACAATCCCCCGCATTTCAAACCCAAAAAAATGTCGCTACCACACGTGTACCTGAAGCAGAACGTGTTGGCCGAACCACTCTTCAATCAGTGGTACGCCTGGCCGGGATTAATCGCACCGGCAAGCGCGGCGATGTTCATCGCAAACTCGCACTTGAAGATCATGCAGTCGTTCGTCAGCGCGCCGCAGGTACACGTCGCGGCGCTGAAGAACCCGGCCATGCGAGGCGCGCCGTTCATCCACTACGACGCCAATCGTGTTCCCGAGATCAAGGCGCTGATCGAGAAGACGTCGAAAGAACAGGCGCATAAGCTGGAGCTTGCGGCTGCGATTCGAACACTCACCGAACTGCTCGATAACGAGGCCACCGGGTTTTCGCTCGAGTCGCTTTACGCAAAAGTTCCTGACGAATTAAGGGGTTATGTGGAGTTGTCCTACGACGTGAGCAATCATCCGTCGATCAGATTCATTGAAGGATTGCTGTACAAGAGTCGTTATTACGATACGTCCTCGCAAAGCATCTCGTTGTCTGAAGTCAACAACGACGATCGGCCGTTCGTACTGAGTTCCCCGCAACTCGAAGACGACGGCCATCTTCACTTAAGGACGCCCTTCAACAACCCTGCACTCGACGAACTTTTCAAGATGCGAACAGCGCCACAGCCCATCGGCTACATCACGGAATTGTTGGGAGTAAACGCCGCTGACGCAGAGAGGTTCAACGAGTTCTTCACCACTGAAGCCTCGCCGCCAACGCAGAGATACACCGGCGAAAACGTTCGCATTCGTTATTTTGGTCACGCTTGTCTTCTCTTCGAAACAAAGAACGTCAGCATTCTGACAGACCCCGTCGTCAGCTACGCCTATCCCGGCAGCAGTGAACGTTACAGCTTCGCCGATCTACCCGACGCGATCGACTACGTGGTGATCACACACACTCATCAGGATCACTGCATGTTCGAAACGCTGCTCCAACTGCGTCACAAGATCAAACACATTATCGTTCCGAAGAACAGCGGCGACGGCCTCGTCGATCCCTCGCTAAAACTCGTGTTGCGCACGATCGGTTTCGAGAACGTTTCCGAGATCGACGAGCTGGAGTCAATCGAGGTGCCGGGCGGTTTTATCACCGGCCTGCCTTTCCTCGGCGAACATGCCGACCTCAACATCAGGACCAAGCTCGCCTACCTCATCAAGCTCGCCGGAAAATCCGTTCTGTGTGCCGCCGATTCAAACAATATCGAGCCGCGGTTGTACCAACACATTCAACAGATCACCGGAAATGTAGACATTGTGTTTCTCGGAATGGAATGTGAAGGAGCCCCGCTGTCATGGCTCTATGGACCATTACTGACCAAACCACTCGCCCGCAAGATGGACCAATCGCGCCGGCTCGATGGCTCTGATTGCCGCAAAGGACTTGAGTTGATCGATTGTCTCAAACCAACTCAGGTCTACGTCTATGCGATGGGCCAGGAGCCCTGGCTCACCTACCTGACTGCACTTCAGTACACGGAACAGTCGAAACCTATCGTCGAGTCAGACAAGCTCGTGGCCGCGTGCCGCGAGCGCCAGCTTGTCGCCGATCGTCTCTTCGGCTGTCGCGAAATCTAAGTCACAAAAAAGCACATAAGGGTTAAGACGTTCACCCTGTTAATCGTGTGAATCCTGTCAAAGTCAAAGAAATAGACTCGCTAATCGCCCGGCTTCGGCGAACATTCCCGTGGTACGACACGCTGCTCGTCGAAGCGGGCTACGACCTGGACCACGATGCGAAGCGGCTGCCTTACATCGACGAGCACGTCCTGACGCAGCACTACTACGAAGCACGCGACCCAGGATTAGAGAACTGCCACGCATACTACACCTCCGGCACTGCAACTGGCGCGCGCAAACGCATCCTCTATTCAACCGAAGACCACGATCTCTACGTCGAACAGCGGCGCAAGATCTTCGCACGCTTCCTCACTCCCGAATGCAAAACCGCCTGCTCAGACCTGGGCACTGGCCACGCCGCCTCCTCCGCAATCGAGATTTTCGGAAAACTGAACGTCGAATGTTTTCACATAGACTTTCGCCGGCCCGTTGGGGAGCACGTCGCGCTCCTTAACGATCACCGTCCCGACGTGCTCTTTACGATGCCGATGGTGCTGGATAGTCTTATTCAAACAGGCGATCTTCAATTCAAGCCGCGCAAGATCATCACAGTCGGCGATGTGGTCTCGCCCGCGTGGAAAAAGCGCATCGCGGACTTCTTCTCGCTACAGAGCAGAGACCTGCTCGACGTCGTCGGCAGCATTGAAGCCGGCTCCATCGCTTACGAGTGTTTCGAGTGCGGTCTTTACCACTTCGACGATCACATAATCCCCGAGACCGCCAGGCCGTGCGAGCTATATGAAGGTTTCGCCGATCGTGGAAAGGCGGAGATACTCATTCTCACTTCGCTGGCACGTTCCGTTTTCCCCGCCGCACGCTTCATCACCAACGACCTCGTTGAAGGGTTTACGACGCGCGAATGCAATGGCGCGCCGCGCTATTCATTCGAACGCATCGTTGGCCGCACCGGCAGCGTATTCAAGAACGGCGAGAACATCAGCCTCTACGACGTCAACGAGGCAGTTAACACATTCCTCCCGGCCAGCCCCTTTGAAGTGCACAAAGACTCGGGCAAATTCACCATCCGCGTCTGCTCGGCCGACTTCACGAACGAAATCGGCGACCGCATCAAGGACTTTTTGCGACAACTCAATCCAAACAGCTTCCAGATGATCGAATCATCGCTGGTCGCAGACATCGAAGTCTGCAACGTCCCTGCCAACGAACTCTCCAACGGCACGGCCAAACGATTCTTTCTCATCAATAAAACGGATGTGCGGAATAGCCGGTGAAGTGACTCTCGGACGGATTCGGCCATCGCGTGAGAACGTGGCGCGGATGTGCGAGCGTCTTGTGCACCGTGGCCCGGACGAGGAAGGCTTCCAAGCCTCGCCACAATCAGTTCTCGGCGTTCGGCGGCTCAAGGTCATCGGCCTTGTTAACGGTTCGCAGCCAGTCGCCAAC
>DATNJO010001042.1:0-3091 GCA_035603895.1 Pyrinomonadaceae bacterium | reverse complement strand
CCTCTAATCATTTGAACTATGCCTCGTTGCCAAGAGTCACTTTTTGCGACCTCAGGGCCACTCCGGAATTGTATGAAGGTCAGGTGGTCTTGCTTCCTGTGAAACCTCGGCAGCCAGGCATGCTTCTCACCGACGAGATCTGCGTAAAGGGTGATCCCAACTTCGATTTAGAGTTTGACGGCAGCAGCTTCCACGAATCTGGAGCGGAAGAGTTTTGGAACGGCGGCGAGATGACGTTGGCCGGTAGGTTTAGTAAGAGTCCGTTTGCCGGCGACTCGCCTAAATACCAGTTTCACGTTTTCCAAATCTACGAAGCCCGGCTTTTTGTTGCTCCTCAATAATCTACTCAGCGATCCAGTCAGTAAATAAAGGCTGATAGCAGACGTAGAAAACGAACGAAACAAAGATGATGATGAAAGGGCTACTGATAATAGCCGTCAGAATAAAAACCCTGCGGTCTTGGTAGTTATCCATCTCCGCAACCTTCCTCAGTAACAAGACGCAGCCGACGATTAGTATGACAAGGTGAAGCAGGTTAGAAGGCATGGAATCCGAAAACATCGCTGCGTCTTTCTTCGATAATCGACGGCCAGCAGGTTAGACACCAGCGCTTTGCGATTGTTCCGTTTGCTTGCAAGTATTTAGATTTTTCGCGAATCGTACGCCCAGTGCAATAGTGCTTGCCGCTGCCTCGGTCGACACTCGACTTCGCGTGGCGGACAGTGCTTCTTGATCTGTGCGATGTGACGGCGCATTGCGCGCCAGCGTTTGATTTGCCGTTCGTCGTCGGGGCAGCGCCGGCCCATGAAGTAGCGGCAATACCACTGAAACCAGCCACGCGGGTCTTCGTGATAGATCCAACCCTTCTTGCGCCACACCGAAAGTGGCACAGATGCATTGACGCGAAAGTAGTTGAGCTTTGGATCGTGGCGCTCGTGACAAAGCCTGGCGCGGCGAAACCACGATGCGGGAAATTCATCGCGGCAGTCAGTCATGTACTTCCCGCCGAACACGCCGAGTTCCAGCATCTCCTTTGGCGTCAGATCTGGTTGAAAATCAGGATGGAATTTCTTGCCGATGGGTTCAGTGCAGAAATAGACGTAGTTTTTCTGCATCCGATCGTTGACTTCGACACGCCGCTCTTTCATTTATTAGCCACAAAGAGGCACAAGAAGCACAAAGCTGTTAGAAGAATCTTTTTGTGCTTCTTGTGCTTCTTTGTGGCACCACGGTATCAGTCCGGTCTGACGTTGCGCAACAGAGCGACTACTTCGGGTTTGTTTGCTCGTTCCGCGGCTTCCAGCGCGGTGCCATAGTTCAGTCCATGCTCACTGCCCGAGATCAGACCTTTCGCGTTTACGTCAGCGCCTTTGTTTAGCAGAAGCTGAACGATGCCCGGATGACCGAGGCTTGCTGCGAGCACAAGAACGCGGCCTTTGATTGTCTTGTGCGCGTATCCGATGACGTATTCGTGATTTGGATCGGCGCCGGCGGCTAACAGTTCTTTTACCTTCGCTTCGACTTTCCGGCCGTCAGTGACGACGTTCACTTCAGCGCCTTTGGCCAGCAACAAGGTAACAACGTCAGTGTAACCTTCAGCCGCGGCATACATCAGCGCGGTTTTGTAACAGCCTTTAGGACCGAGACAAAAGCCACGCGCTCTGCCAAAATCTCGTCCCAATATGAAAACGTTCATCTTTGTCGTGGCACTGTTTGCGCTTGTTTCGTCCGCGCAAGCCCAGCAGATCGGTCTCATCACAAACACTGACGGTCGCAAGACCGTTGCGCTCGACGGCGATTGGCAAACGATCGTCGATCCGTACGAGTCGGGTTTCTACGATTATCGTTATCAGGAAAGCGCGAATGGCTACTTCAAAAACGCGAAGCCGAAGAGCCCGAGCGATCTGATCGAATACGACTTCGACAAGTCTGAGACGCTGAAGGTGCCGGGAGATTGGAACACACAGTCAGACAAACTCTTCTTCTACGAAGGCACGATCTGGTACAAGAAATCGTTTGCTTATCAACGCCAGCCGAACACGCGTTTGTTTGTCTACTTCGGCGCCGCGAATTACCGCGCGGACGTCTATCTCAACGGCGAAAAGCTCGGTCATCATGTGGGCGGGTTTACACCTTTCAACTTCGAAATCACGAAACTCGTTCGCGACACGGGCAATTTCCTCGTCGTTAAAGTCGATAACAGGCGTTCGCGCGACGCTGTGCCCACGATGATGACCGACTGGTGGAACTACGGCGGACTCACTCGAGATGTGAAACTGATTGAGACTCCCGCTACTTTTGTTCACGACTATTTCATCCAACTCCAGAAAGGCTCGCGCAATCGGATTGGCGGTTGGGTGAAGCTGGCGGGCGATAAGCTTGCGCAAGAAGTAACGATTCGCATTCCCGAGGCGAATATCAGCAAGTCGTTTACAACGGATGCTACTGGGTTCGTCGCGATCGATTTTGCTGCGGATCTTTCGTTGTGGTCGCCTGAGAATCCCAAACTCTACGACGTAGTTATTGAAGCGCAGTCGGATCGCGTGCGCGATCGGATCGGGTTTCGCAGTATTGAAACGAGAGGCACTGAGATTCTGCTGAACGGACGGCCGATATTTTTGCGCGGCGTGTGCCTGCATGAAGAAGCGCCGGTTCGTGGTGGACGTGCTTACAGTCGCGAAGACGCTTTGACGCTGCTCGGTTGGGCGAAAGAGTTGGGCGCGAATTTCGTGCGCCTGGCCCACTATCCGCACAACGAGTTCATGATTCGCGAGGCCGACCGGATGGGAATCATGGTGTGGTCGGAGATTCCGGTTTACTGGACCATACTTTGGGAAAACCCGGCGACACTCGAGAACGCGCGCAATCAGTTGAGCGAAATGATCGTGCGCGACAAGAATCGTGCGTCAGTGGTGATCTGGTCGGTGGCGAACGAGACGCCGCTCAGCGATGCGCGCTTGGCGTTTCTTAAGAACCTGGTTTCCCACGCGCGAAGTCTCGATTCGACACGATTGCTTTCGGCGGCGATGGAGCGTCACTACATCAACGCGACGACGCAAATGATCGACGACCCGCTCGGTGAGTATCTCGA
>DATNJO010001041.1:0-3570 GCA_035603895.1 Pyrinomonadaceae bacterium | reverse complement strand
TCTTCCGATAGCTGCCTTGCTCGTTGCAGTTGTCGCAGTGCACCCTGTTAGTTCGTCACGAAATCCACAGGTTGAGCCGCCGCAACCACAATCTGTCAATCTGGTCCTCGGGAATCCGAGCGACGCCACGACAGATCTTGAAAACAAAGACAACTTCCTCATGGTTAAGCCGCAGTTTGTCCTATCGTTCAATAACAGTAAGGGCGGGGCGAATTGGGTGGCTTGGCACCTTCAATCGTCGGATATCGGAAACGTAAGTCGAGGCGATTTTCACGTAGATACATCGCTGCCGGATGGCTTCAAGCGAATCACAAAGCAAGATTACACCGGAAGTGGGTACGACCGTGGTCACTTATGTAACTCGAAGGACCGAACCAAGAACAAAACAAATAATGACGCGACTTTCAACATGACGAACATCCTTCCGCAAGCCGCTGACAATAACCAGGGGCCGTGGGTAAAGCTCGAAGACTTTGGACGCCAGTTAGCCGGTCAGGGCAACGAGTTGTACATCTACGCGGGTGCGGTCGGCACGGGAGGGACGGGAAGGAATGGCCTTAAGAGAACGATTGCAGATGGCGAGGTGAATGTTCCCAAAACCTTCTGGAAAGTAATGGTGATCCTGAGGCGCGGCAACAACGATTTAAGCCGTATCAATGAAAACACGCGAGCGATAGCCGTCTGCATGCCTAACAAACAAGGGATTAGAAACGTACCATGGCAGAAGTACGTCACGACCATTCGCAACGTCGAAGCCGCGACGGGGTACGACTTCCTTGCGCCGCTTTCCTCAGACGTTCAACAGGCGATTGAGACCCGGAAAGACTCAGTAGGTACCGGGACTGGGAATCCCTGTCAGGATTAGAAATGTATACGACTCGAATCTTCACTATCGTTCCTTCTATTATGTACAACCGCCAATGCAGATTGTGAGGGGAACAGGTCTAGGGTAGTTGATCTTTCTGGTCTAATTCTGGATGGTCCTTCCGGCCCGAGTGTCCAGTTAAACATAACCGTTTGATAAATGTTCGTAAGAACGTAGATGCTGAAAGGGAAACTTCCTCCGTTTTCCTGAAATCGGAATGATCGTTAACGGAATAATTGTAACGCCGGAGTCTTTTGCTACCGCCGAACAACTGACTCGACCAACTGCGCTTAGGGCAGCACGCACAAGCGTACGCTGTTTTCTTGAACTATGCTCTTTGTTAGAGGCGATTGTTTTATATGAAGAAGTCCACACTTATGTGATCGGCGAGATGTCGATGCCTGGTTCATTTCCACTCTGCTATCAACTCATCAAGCATGGCATCCTCAAAGAGCTTCCTTCAATGACGCATACAGCTGGCGATGTTGGAATGAAGATTGAGACCGTCCGCGCTCTCGCAGAAAAGCTCTTTCTGGAGGATGAGAGATCAGATTCTATGATTTATGGATCTGGCCTGTTGAACGACATCGAACTAGAGTCCCTTACTGCCGAGACTGGTTTAGCCTATAAGCCTCTGGCGATACGCGACATAGTCAAGCCCTTGAACTCTGGAACCATTAGAGCTCACGGCGAATTAAAGCAACTATATGATTCGCTGAAGGTGAAGTTGAAAGAGAAACAACAACTTCGCTTTGATAGAGGTTATCCCTATAGGATTTTCATCCCACCTTTGGCCGCGATTGTATTAGAACAGGCAAAGGATATTGAGCACATTCCGGAAGCAGTTTTGGAAGTGAGAGAGAGATTTAGAAAGACTCGCGAGAAGTTCAACCAGCTAGAATCAGTGTTCAGCGATGATAGATATTCTCTTTCCGAGGTTATCGAAGCCGAGAGGGAGCTGAAGTCTCTATCGCAAGTTCTTCTCGCTGACAATGAGCATTCAGAAGAGGCGCGCGTAGCCTTCCTGCGAGACTTTGGGACGTTCCTTATCAAATCCCTCGTTAAGATGGGAATAGATTTCGAATCTTTATATAGACTACTCTCAAGTGACGTCGCAGAGTGGGTTGATAGAAAATATAAGCGACGGGGCGCGTTGCTCTTGTTAGATGTTTCAAAGAAATACAAGTCAATCAAGCGGTACGGTTCTTTAATGGAAAGAGTCTTCGGTTTCACCCTTAATGATCACGACCTACGCATTATGCGACACTGTGAATTCTTGCAAAAAATGAATCTCAGCCTCGATGTGGAGTCGTTCTCCAAAGATGTTCGTATTATTAAGTACGACTAACAACTCATCCTTCCAAAGAGCAAGACAATAGTGTTCACGTTGCGGGTCATAGAACGTCAAAAGAGTTCAGATGGGCCTGTCTCCTATATCAATCCGTCCTACCATGTGATATAGGCCGTTCGTTCTTCGCTCACTTCAAACCTTTCGGAGACGATATGCTCCTATTTATTTTCCAGGAGCCGGCTCCTTGGGTCGGATTCAGACCGCAACGCATCCAGGTCGACAGTGCATTCCACTCCGTTGCATTTCGGCCGACACAATCAATTGGTTTTCCCCCTCTGCGGCACGATTGTGCCACGCGAGCCCGTCCGCACAATCTCCGCTTCGCCCGAGTGCTTCGCTTCATGCCTCCGGATGTGCGCTCGGGCAACCATAGATCTCTGTTTTATTTTGTGACTAGGTTGAAAACAGGCACCACCCACTCGTGGCCCAATCTCCCTACGAGAGGAACACTGTTTTCAAACCAAAGACTTACAGCCTAAGAAGCCTTGCGCGGCATCGGATCACGTCCGCGCGGAACCGAACATTATGTGGGTGATAGCGGCAAACAAGGTCATAAGTGAAAGGAGGAATTCACGACGAGAATTTTATTAACGTTGGTAACGATGCGATTGCTCCAAGTTTGTCCCCGCAGTTCTTTACAAACTGAATACTTCAAGCACAATATGAACGTATGGACAGGGTTTTTTGTTGAGCTTTTCATAATTAAAGAAAACAAAAAGGCTCGTGAATCCGATCCTAAGCGGAAGGTCGCGCCTTGAATCGCTCTGGGCACCATTTCCCCCAGTAAATTAGATAACCTCACGTCCTTTATTGCAGAGCTTTGTCCAGCAATTTTCATTGTGTCTGCGGCACGATTGCAACAATATCTGGAACAGCAAATCTTTTGTTTCTCATTGACTTTTGTCGTTCCATGAAATAGAAACGGCCTGCTTCACCTATCCTCTTAACCGAAGCTGGCGCATTGCGCACCTCCTAAAGTTCCTATGTCCTTACCAAAACGAAGCACCTTTCACGCAGCCAAATCTGAGTCACCAACAATCGACGATATCCGCGATCTGGAACTGTTTGGCGGACTCACGACTGAAACCCTTCAATCTATCTGTGAAAACAGCACGATCTATGAGATCGATGCTCATCAACATCTCGAAACCACGCGCGATGGCATCAATTACCTCTATGTGATTCTTGAGGGTTACGTAACTGCCTGGAGACCTTCTTGTTTTGATCCCAGTGAACCGTATTTCCTTGCGTGGCGTGGGCCAAACCAGATCATCGGAGAGATGCGCGCTATAGGAACCGAGCGGAACCTGACCCGCTTCTCAACCTGTGATAGTTGCCGTCTCCTGGAAATACC
>DATNJO010001040.1:0-2926 GCA_035603895.1 Pyrinomonadaceae bacterium | reverse complement strand
TGTTCGAACAATTCAAAAACGTCCTCATCATTATTCTGCTGCTCGCCACAGCTCTCTCCGCGTTTCTCGGCCACGGCGTTGAAGCCATCGCGATCACGGTGATCGTGCTCTTCGCCGTCATCCTCGGCTTCATCCAGGAATTTCGCGCCGAGCGGGCCATTGAAGCACTTCGCGAAATGGCCGCGCCCTCGGCGACAGTGATCCGCGATGGACGCGATCAACGTGTTCCCGCACGCGATCTTGTGCCAGGCGATGTCGTAGTTTTGTCGACCGGCGACAAGGTGCCTGCCGACGCGCGTTTGACCGAAGCAGTAAATCTGCAAACAGTTGAAGCAGCACTGACCGGCGAATCCGCACCTGTCGAAAAACACTCCCACGAGCTGCCGGAAGAAACATTACCCACGGCCGATCAACGAAACATGGCGTTCGCTGGTACTGCGGTTACGTATGGCCGCGGCCGCGCACTCATCGTGGCGACCGGTATGTCGACGGAGTTCGGCAAGATCGCGCGGATGCTTGAACAGGTCGACACTGCGAAGACGCCGCTGCAGAAGAACCTCGATCGCATCGGCAAGTCGCTCGCCCGCGCCGCGTTTGCCGTTGTCGCCGTCATCGTTGTGCTCGGACTCTTTCGCGGTCAGCCTTTTGTCGAGATGCTGATCTTTGGCGTCGCGCTCGCAGTGGCGGTTGTACCTGAAGCACTGCCGGCGGTTGTGACGATCTCGCTCGCACTCGGCGTGAAAAGAATGGTCCGTCGCAACGCGTTGATTAGACGTTTGCCCGCCGTCGAAACTCTCGGCAGCACGTCGGTCATCTGTTCTGACAAGACCGGTACGTTGACGAAAGATGAGATGACCGTGCGGCGGCTTTACGTCGCGGGACATACGATCGAGGTTTCGGGTACAGGTTACGAACCGAGTGGGACCTTCTCGGCAAACGGCTCCGGTGTCGTCGGATCGGAAGCTCTTTCGACGTTGTTGCGTGCGGGCGTGCTCGCTTCGGACGCGCGCGTGGAGCAGAAAAACGGTTCCGGTACGTGGGAGGTCAAAGGCGATCCGACTGAAGGCGCACTCGTCGTCGCAGCCGCGAAGGCTGGTCTGAACAAGCCCGCGCTCGACGCGGAGTTTTTGCGAGTTTTCGAAATACCTTTCACCGCCGAGACCAAACGCATGACGACGCTGCACCAAACGCCGGGTGGTGTCGTCGCGTATGCGAAAGGCGCACCCGAAGTGATCGTGCAATCGTGCTCGATGATGTTGACGGAATCGGGACTCGAGAGTCTCGACGAAACGCGCCGCACAGAGGTGCTGGAGCGCGCACGGCAGATGGCGGGAGAAGCGCTGCGCGTTTTGGCGGTGGCTTATAAACCGCAGGCGTCGTTAGAAAATGCCGAGACCGAAATGACGCTGCTGGGTCTCGCGGGAATGATCGATCCGCCGCGTTCGGAAGCGAAAGACGCTGTGCGCAAGTGTGAAGAAGCGGGGATCAAAGTGATCATGATCACGGGCGATCATCCGCTGACCGCGAAGGCAGTAGCCGAAGAGTTGGGACTGAGCAAGAACGGGCGTGTGGTTAACGGTGCGGAACTGGAAGCGATGGACGATGCGCAGCTCGAACGCGAGGTCGACTCGATCGAGGTGTGTGCACGCGTGTCGCCCGCGCACAAGCTTCGCGTGGTAACTGCGCTTCAGAATCGCGGACAAGTGGTGGCCATGACCGGCGACGGCGTGAACGACGCGCCGGCGTTGAAGAAAGCAGATATCGGAATCGCGATGGGCATCACCGGTACGGACGTTTCCAAAGAAGCATCCGCGATGACGCTCACTGACGACAACTTTGCGTCGATTGTCGCGGCGGTGGAAGAAGGCCGCGGCATTTTCAGTAATATCAAAAAGTATTTGATGTATCTGTTGTCGTCGAACATCGGCGAGATTGGTCTGATGGCTGGAGCAACACTGGCAGGGTTGCCGTTACCGTTGACTGCGGTCCAGATTCTTTACGTCAATCTCGCGACGGACGGATTGCCCGCGCTTGCGCTCGCAGTCGATCCGCCCGAGCGTGGGTTGATGCAACAGCCGCCGCGCGATCCGCGTCGGGGTATTTTCACGAGACCGGTCGTGTTACTCATGCTCGCCGGTGGTATTTGGTCGGCGATTGTTAATCTCGGTCTGTTCGTTTGGGCCTTGAACTCAGGCCGTCCGCTAGCGGAAGCGATGACAATGACGTTCGTGTCGCTGGTGCTGATTCAGTTTTTCAAAGCGTACAACTTCCGCTCCGATCGACATTCAGTGCTGCGCGATCCGTTCGCCAACAAGTGGCTCAACCTGGCGATCGGGTGGGAACTGATCATGCTGGCATTGATTCTTTACATTCCCATTCTGGAAATGACCTTCGGCACCGTCGCTCTGCCGTTGAACGACTGGCTGATTATCGGGGCCGCTGCGTTGACGATTTCACCGGTGCTCGAATTCACGAAGTGGTTCGAGCGGCGCTGGTTCGCTGAGTTGCGTAGCTAATCATTTTCGACTGCCACAAGAAGCACAAG
This sequence comes from Pyrinomonadaceae bacterium, assembly GCA_035603895.1. Classification (GTDB taxonomy): domain Bacteria; phylum Acidobacteriota; class Blastocatellia; order Pyrinomonadales; family Pyrinomonadaceae; genus PSRF01. The sequence goes on along the minus strand of DATNJO010001040.1, from coordinate 381 downwards.
GAAGCTCCTCACTTGTATGTCTCTTGTGCTTCTTGTGCCTTTTGTGGCTCTTCCTAGTGGCTATAGATGACGCCCGCATGGTAGTTGATGCGGGCGTCTTTGGTTCCGGTGCGCAGCGCTTCGCCGATTAGTGTTCTGGCTTCCTGTACTTTGCCATTCTTGAAAAGCGCCCAGGCAAGTGTGTCGCAGGTGAAGATGTCTTTGCGTGCGTCATATTCCTGCCTTGCCAGCGCGAGTGTGTTAGCGAGATTTTTATCGTGGTCCAACCAGAAGTTGATCATGTGGCGCCATGATTTTTCGAGTTCTGCGTTGTCGCGTTCGAGGAGCTCGAATCTTTCATACTCAGCTTTGGCTAAGTCGTGTTTGCCGAGACGCGTGTAG
>DATNJO010001039.1:0-4429 GCA_035603895.1 Pyrinomonadaceae bacterium | reverse complement strand
TCGCCAGTCATAATCAACACAGGTTTATCCGATCGCACCGGTTCGGCGTATTTCGAATCAAGCATTGCTCGCGGCCAGAGTTCGCACGCCGCGCTTTGCTGATCGTAACGATACGACCCGAGAAAGGTGTTCGCGCCGATCTGTTTGGCTTCTTCGGCTTTGACCCACGGAAGATCTTCAGCGCAAGTGACGGACAAGTACATTCCATTGCTTCCGGTGGCGACGAGGTTCTGACGATAAAATAGTGCGGCGTTGGTTAAGGGAACATAATTACCCTCCGCCGCGAGATGCAGGAAGAGTGGTACGCGTCCCGCGCCAACCGGGCTGTACATCATGTAGCGAACCGCTTCGGCCGCGAGATTGCGATTGAGTTTTACAGTGACCGGATCCTTTGACTGCGGGAGTTTCACTTCGACTTGCGCCGGACTCTGTAGCAACGCTTCCAACACACGCTGCGCATCGGCTTTCACCTGCGGAAACGCTTTGCGGCACGCTTCATCAGCTTCACACTCGGAAAGCACGCCTTGAAGCGCGCGTTCGGCGTCTTGCGGAAAACTTCGCGGCATGAATTGGTTCGTTGGTGCGACGCCGTGAAGTATCACAGTGCGCACGTGCTTCGGATGGCGTCGCAAATAGACGAGCGCCGCGCGTGTGCCATACGAGCCGCCGTAGAGATCGATCTGTTCGTAACCGAGTGCCGCGCGCACGTCGTCGAGATCGTCCATCGCGATGTTGGTGGTATAGAGCGTGAGATCAGCTTTGGGTTCGAGTTGTGCGCGACACTTGCGAACGTCGTCGAGCGGGAAAAATGATCCGAGATAGCTTTGCGGATCGGCGGAGTTGAACAGTTCGCAGTTCAGCGGGTTCGACTGACCCGTGCCGCGCTGGTCCACAAATACGAGATCGCGACGCTGGCGCATGCTTGCGAGGACCTGCGCGATGCCTTGAGCGTCTTCAGTGGCAGCGGAACCCGGACCACCCGCGAAATAGAACAACGCATCCGGTTCGCGTTGTGGGCCGCTGGCCGGCAAAACGAGGATGTTTAGTTTGATCTTGCGGCCTTTTTGCGTGTCGCGATTCTCGAAGACTTCGAGCGTGCCGCACTTCGCCTCTCCCTCGATGCCTTCGGGCTTGCACGGTTTCAACTCAACCGTGCCCTTCGCCACAACGGGCTGCGACGTGCTCGCTGCCTGAAAGGTCGTAAATAAAGCGAGAATCACAAAACCCGCGAAACGAAAGGTTTTAATCATCACGTCTCCTCATAGTATCCTCATTTGAGTGCCGTTAGTGTTTTGCTTCGAACGCCGAAGTTAGTGTTCTGCTTTGAACGCCGTTAGTGTTCTGCTTTGAACGCCGCTAGTGTTCTGCTTTGAACGCCGTTAGTGTTCTGCTTCGAACGCCGCTAGTGTTCTGCTTTGAACGCCGAAGGCGTTCGCTAGTTCCAGCCCAGGGTTGGCTTTGCAACCCTGGGTACGAATAACCACTACGTACAAACTCTGAAGGAGTTCGCGAGCCAGTTCGCCAACGCTTTCAGCGTTTCACTTCTTTTCTTACGAGCGTACCCAGGGTTGAAGCAACCCGGGGCTGAAACTGGCGAACGCCTTCGGCGTAATCGAATCAGCCGGTGAACAGGAATATATTAAAGCCTTAGGCTTTTCGACCGGCTCAGGAAGACGCGCCGATTTGAATCAGGCACGACGGTCTCCTCGCAAAACGTTGGCAACACCGGGCCGAAGGAATATATTATCGGCCCTGTTTCCGCCGCATATACGCGTAATACTCTATAAGCCATGAGTTCAGTCGAACCCGAGCGTGTGCTCCTGCACTACCGCGTTCTCAACAAGATCGGAGAGGGCGGCATGGGCCAGGTCTACAAAGCCGAGGACACAAAACTTGGGCGCCACGTCGCGCTCAAGCTGCTCTCGCCTGAATCTAACAAAGATAACACCGCCAAGCGCCGGCTCCTGTCCGAAGCGCAGTCTGCTTCGGTCTTGAATCACCCAAACATCGTCACCATTTTTGCAATCGAGGAAGCCGACGGGACCGACTTCATCGTGATGGAGTTCGTCGAAGGGGAAACGCTCACCGCGCATCTCGCATTAAACGGCGCCTTGCCGTTGCCGTCGCTGCTCGACATCGGTATCCAGGTTGCCGACGCACTGCAAGCAGCACACGCGAGCGGAATCATTCATCGCGACATCAAGCCGGCGAACATTCTGATCACGCCCAAGGGTCTCGCAAAGGTAACGGACTTCGGTCTCGCCAAGGCTGTGCGCGTCAGCAGCGACGCAATCGATCGCGAAGCGCTTACGCTCGCTGCAAACCTGACTGGACCAGGCATCGTGCTCGGCACCGCAGCCTACATGTCGCCGGAACAAACACGCGGCGAGCCGCTCGATCTGCGTTCGGAGATTTTTTCACTCGGCAGCGTGCTTTACGAAGCCGCCACTCGGACCCGCGCGTTCGCCGGCCCAAGCGTGCTCGCGATCATGCACGCGATTGCCGCAATCGATCCAGCGCCGCCGAGCAAGTTGCGTCCCGAACTACCGCGTGAGTTCGATCTAATCATCGAGCGCGCACTCGCGAAGAACAGGGAACAACGATATAGCTCCGCCGCCGAAATGGGCGACGCCTTGCGCAGTTTGCGTTCGTCTTTGACTGGCGCGTGGTCGGGCTTCCCGATCGTTTACGATTCGGATCTGATCGATCGGTCTGCGCCGTCGTTTGTTGGCCGCGAACCGGAGATGCGTAAGCTCGACACCTTGCTCGAGCAGGCGATCGAAGGAACCGGCCGCGTTGTTTTTATCACCGGTGAACCCGGCATCGGCAAGACGTCGTTGAGCGATGAATTTCTGCGCCGCACGCGCCGCCAGCGCCCGGGTTTACTGATCTCGCGCGGACGTTGCGTCGAGCAATATGGCACGGGTGAAGCTTATCTGCCTTTTCTCGACGCGATGGGTGGCCTGTTGCAAATGCCCGGTCGCGAGCGTATTGCAGCAGTGATGCGTGCGTACGCGCCGACGTGGTGCATGGAATTGCCGACTGCTTTTGCTTCGAGTGGTTCGCTGGAGAAACTTCAGCAGGAAACGATCGGCGCCACGAAAGAACGCATGATGCGTGAGATGGGCGACGCGCTTGGCATACTTTCGACTTCGTCGCCCATTGTGCTGTTGCTGGAAGACCTGCACTGGGCCGATCCGTCGAGCATCGATCTGCTGCGTCATCTTTGCCAGCGCATCGCGGGGCAACGATTGCTCATCGCCGGTACGTTCCGTCCGGAAGACGTCGAACGCAGCGGCCATCCGCTAAAGAGTTACAAAGCCGAGATGGCGGCCCACAACCTTTGCGAAGAGATCGCGTTGGGTTCGTGGAGCCGCGAGCACATCGCGGAGTATCTCGATGCGACCTTTGCGCCAAACGATTTCCCCGTTGAATTGACTTCGCTGATTCACGAAAAGACCGAAGGCCATCCGCTGTTTGCCGCGAACTTCTTGCAGTATCTCAGCGAGCGTGGCGATCTCAGCAAGACAAACAATCGCTGGTCGCTCGTGCGGCCGGTCGCGGAGATGAATCTCGAAGCGCCGGAAAGCGTGCGCGGCATGATCAGTAAAAAGATCGACGCGCTCGATGCGGAAGGACGCCGCGCGTTGCAGTACGCGAGTGTGGAAGGCACGGAGTTTCATTCGACTGTTACTGCAAAACTGCTTGGCGTCGACGAGATCGATCTCGAAGAACAGCTTGCGGACATTCAAAAGACACATCGTCTGATCGAAACACTCGGCGAAGAAGAGTTACCCGACGGTTCGACAACGACGCGTTATCGCTTTGCCCACGCGCTGTATCAGAATTTTCTGTACGGCGATCTGGTGAACAAGCGCCGTATCGTGTTGCACCAGCAGGCGGGCGAACAACTGCTCAAACACTTCGGCAAACGCGCGCCGCAGATCGCGACGCATCTGGCGATTCACTTCGAACGCGGCCGCGATTTCAGTCGCGCGGTCGAATACCTGAATCACGCCGGCGATCACGCTGCGAAACTCTACGGCTATGCGGAAGCGGAAAGACACTACACGCAAGCGCTGAAACTCGTCGAAAAGCTTCCGTCCGAGTCACAAGCGGAACATTTGTGCACGCTCTATCACAAGCGCGGCACGGTGAATCACGCGGTCGGTAACTTCACGCAAGCCGCGAACGACTTCACCAGGATGCTCGAACAGGCGCAGGCGCTTGAATCGCTCGAGCTTCAGTCGCACGCGTTGAACTCGTTGACGATGACGCTCTTCTTTTCGCATCGTCTCGAGGAGACGCTGGCGCGTGCTGCCGAAGCGCTTGAGGTTGCCGGTCGCGCGGGTAATGAAAAGCTGCGTCTCGACACGATGCTGATGGTTGGTCTGAAGCATCTTTGCTATGGCGAGTTGAAGGAAGGAAA
>DATNJO010001038.1:0-3191 GCA_035603895.1 Pyrinomonadaceae bacterium | reverse complement strand
CGCCGCCGAGTTGCAACAACACCATGGAGCCGTTCGCTGCCAACGCAACGAGGACCACCGACCGCGCGCTTATCAAATGGAATCACTGGATCGATGCAAGCACGCCTCTGCCAACGCAAACGGGTCAGCAAGGCGTCCCGGGTTTATTTCAGGGCGCGGCTTACTGCGATGCCGGACTGTATCGACCCACGTTTGAATCCAGGATGCGCGTGTTAGGCCGCCCTTACGAACAGATCAATACCGAGCAACTGATCAAGCGTATTTACAATCTTGTTTCACCGATCGACGCTAGTCAGCCAAGTGCGACCGAGATAACTTCAACTGACGTGCAATCGCAGGCGTTCAGTGTGACGCCGCTGATGACCTTTAGCGAGACGATCAAGGTCGACTGGTATGTGGATGGAGTGTTTCAAAGCAGCGGCGCGGAGTTTACGTTGAATAAGTTGTCCACCGGCGCTCACATCGTCGAGGCGGTAGTCAAAGACAACACTTCGATGGTGCGCAAAGACACGGAGAACTTATTGATTGAAAGGCGCGTGTGGAATCTGACGGTAGATAGTGTTCCTACACCAACTCCGACGCCAACTCCAACTCCGACACAGAATCCACCTGGTCCAATATTACTGTTCGAAGAAAACTCGAACCGCGGCATCGTGCTGGATTCCGTTAACTGGTTGCGCGATCCGTTTCCGGTTTCGACAGTTCATAACTACAGCGCAGACGGGCACACGCGCCTCATGCTGTTTGCCATGAACGTTGAATTACACGCGGGCGAGACTTTTTCGATCGTCACCGCGGAAGCCGAAGACTCACAACACACGGTTTATCCGCTGATCGTTGAATACGTGCGAGCCGTTCCGAATCTCAACGGGGTCGCGCAGATAAACGTACGCCTTCCCGACCTCGCGAATGCCGGCGACGTGCTGGTGAGTATCAAAGTGCGCGGCGTGCAGAGTAACAAGGTTCTTATCGGCATTAAACCTCAACCGTAAAATTCTTTGTGCCTTTTGTGCTTCTTTGTGGCTAAAATGGGCCGCCCTTTCCCCCAATGCCACTCAGCGAAGGTATGAAACTGGGCCGTTACGAAATCCGTGCACACATCGGCACGGGTGGAATGGGTACAGTGTACCTTGCTCACGACACCAGCGAGTTGAACCGCACTGTCGCTCTCAAACTATTGCCTCCCGACATCGCGACTGATCCCTCACGAATGCAACGATTCATCCGTGAAGCGAGGACGGTCTCCGGCCTGAATCATCCAAACGTACTGACGATCTACGAGTTCGGAGTGCACGACTCAACGCGTTTCATAGCGATGGAATACGTTGACGGCGTGACGCTGCGCGACCATTTAAACCGCAATAGTTTGAGTCTTCACGAAGTGCTGGAAATTGGCATGCAGGTCGCCGCGGCATTGAATGCAGCGCATGAAGCATTCGTCATCCATCGCGATATTAAACCTGAGAACATCATGCTGCGCCGGAGCGACGGCATCGTTAAGGTGCTCGACTTCGGTTTGGCGAAGCCGGTCAGGCACGAGGGTGATTCCGGTGGCACGAGCACGCTGTTCCAAACGGAAACCGGCATAGTGCTGGGTAGCGTGAGTTACATGTCGCCCGAGCAATCCAGGGCGCTGAAGACCCTCGACTATCGCACCGACATTTGGAGTTTAGGTGCGGTGCTCTATGAAATGATTGCCGGGCATGTGCCTTTTGAAGGAAAGGATTTGTTCAAGCAGATTATCGCCATTCAAGAGGAACCTCACACTCCGCTATCAGAGCTTGTTGCGTATGTGCCAGGTGAGTTGGAACGAATCGTCGACAAGGCGTTGGCAAAGAATCCCGACGAACGGTATCAGACCGCCACCGCTATGTTGAACGACATGCGGGCTCTCAAGCGTCAACTGGAGAGTCAGGACGATCAGACCGCGATTCTCGACAAGCGCAGCCTCGAACGAATGGGGCGTCAAAGTCTCCCGCGCGGGCTGTCGCGATCTGCTGCCAGCACCGAATCCAGCGGGCCCTATCCGGTTTCGAGTGCGGAGTACATCGTCAACCAGGTGAAGCTGCATAAGCGTGGTGTGTTAGTCGTGTTGGGCGTGTTAGTGCTTGCCGCATTCGCGACATTGTTTTGGTACCTGAAGCACCCGCGAGTTCCGCCCCTGACTGACAAAGACACCATCCTGCTAACTGAATTCGAGAACAAAACGGGCGAGGACGTTTTCGACGGCACACTCCGGCAGGGATTAGTAGTGCAGTTACAGCAATCGCCTTTTCTCGACATCTTCCCGGAAACACGTACGCGCGCAACTTTGCAGCTCATGAGTCTTTCGCCCGACGAGCGTGTGACGGCTGAGCGAGCGCGAGAGATCTGTCAGCGGCAGGGATTGAAAGCGTTCATCACTGGCACCATCGTGAGGTTTGAGCGCAACTACTCGATCACGCTCGAGGCTCTCAACGGGCAGACAGGCGATCAAGTAGCGTTGGTCCAGGTCGAGGCTGAAGGTAAGGATCAGGTACTCAAGGCTCTTTCGCGTGCGGCAACGGAGTTACGCGAGAAACTCGGCGAGTCGTTAAGTTCAATTCAGAAGTTTGACGCGAAGTTGGAAGTCACCACTTCATCGCTCGAAGCGTTGAAGGAATACGCGCAGGGAAGAAGCGAACAGGACAGAGGCCAATCTTTCAAGGCTATTGAATTCTATAAACGCGCCACCGAAATGGATCCCAACTTCGCTGTGGCCTGGTTGGGACTTGCACTCCAATATGCCAATACGAGTCAGCCGGGATTGGCAGCCGAGTGTTTGTCAAAGGCGTTTGCTTTGAGTAACCGCGTTAGCGAAGATGAACGCGCGCGCATCACGTATTTCTACTACCAGATCGTGACCGGTGAATTGGAGAAGGCGATTGAGGCACAGGAGGCGTATGTACGCAGTTATCCTCGTGCAGCCCGGGGGCCGGGCAATCTCGGGAACCTCTATTCGATCACCGGACAATTCGAGAAAGCAGTAGCCGCTACCAGTGAAGCGCTGCGCCTCAATCCAAACACGACCATCTGGCCCGGAAACCTAGCGGAGTCACTGATTGGACTCGATCGTTTCGACGAAGCGCGCGACGTTTGCCAGTATGCACTGGCGCAAAAACTGGATAGCATAAGTATTCGTGAGCGGCTCTATACCGTGGCTTTCGTCAAAG
>DATNJO010001037.1:0-2798 GCA_035603895.1 Pyrinomonadaceae bacterium | reverse complement strand
TAGGGAACGTGCCGGTCGAGTTGTGGACGACATTCGCCGTTGAATCTCAAGAGGAAGACGCGCTGACGACTCAACGCGGCGCGCATTATCTGCGCGTGATTGCGCGATTAAAACCGGATGTCACCATAGCTCAGGCGCAGTCCGAGATGGACACAATCGCCAGCCGCCTCGAACAACAGTACCCGGACGATAACGCTCACAGAGGAACTTATGTCGTAGGCGCGCTCGAAGACCTCGTGGGCGATGTTCGCCCCGCGCTGCTGATACTGGTGGCGGCTGTCGGGTGCGTGCTTTTGATCGCGTGTGCGAATGTCGCGAACCTGCTGCTTGCGCGCTCGGCATACCGGCAAAAAGAGATCGCTGTGCGCACTGCGTTAGGCGCGAGCCGTTTGCGCATCATGCGGCAGTTGTTGACTGAGAGCGTGCTGCTTTCAATTGTGAGTGGTGCGATCGGATTAGCGCTGAGTGTTTGGTTGATCAAGTTGCTGATCGCGCTGAGCCCGCCGAATAGTCCACGCTTTGACGAGATCACGATCAACTGGCAGGTCTTCGCGTTTACCTTCGGGCTTACTATTTTCGCCGGTCTCTTGTTTGGGCTCGTACCCGCGCTGCAAACCTCGCGCGCAAACCTCAACGAGACGTTGAAAGAAAGCGGACGCAGCGGAGGACCGGGCGGCACGCGCAATCGCATCGGCAGTCTGTTGATCGTTTCCGAAGTGACGCTGTCGTTTGTACTGCTCGCGAGCGCGGGTTTGCTAATCAAGAGCTTCATGCACCTGCGCGAGATCAATCCGGGTTTTCAAGCTGACAACGTGCTCGCCGTGCGTGTGACTTTGCCGCCGGGTAAGTACAAGACAGGTGAGCCACGCACGCAGATCTATCAGCAACTCATGGCGCAAGTGAAGACCGTTCCCGGCGTGCAGTCCGCAGCCGCGATACTGAGTCTGCCGCTCGGCGGCGACACCTTCAACGTGGGCCGCGGAGTGTTGCTCGACGGCAAGCCGAAACGTGCTGAGGAACAAACCAATGCCGCACACCTCGTCGTCACGCCTGACTATTTCACCACGCTGCAAATTCCGGTGAAGCAAGGACGCGCATTTACAGACTACGACAACGAACAGTCTGCGAAGGTCGTCATCGTCAACGAAACCATGGCGCGGCAACTGTGGCCGGGCGAGAGTCCGATCGGCAAACGCTTCAGCATCTGGCTTGATGAAAAGTTTTCGCGTGAGGTCGTCGGTGTTGTTGGCGATACGAAATCATCGCTTGACGAAGCCGCTGAATCGCAGATGTACGTGCCTTACGCACAGGACGCGAACTGGGGCAGCATGTCGTTCGTCATGCGCACAAGCAGTGAGCCGACCGCGGTAGCGGGAGCGGTGCGCGAAGCGATCAAAGCGGTAGATAAGGGTGTCGTGACATACAACCTTAAGACGATGACCGAAGTGGTTTCGACGTCGGCGGCGCCGCGTCGTGTGCCGATGTTGTTGTTGAGTTCGTTTGCGGGCGTGGCGATGTTGCTTGCGATGATCGGCATCTACGGCATCACGTCTTACTACGTTACGCAGCGCACGCACGAGATCGGTGTGCGCATGGCGCTAGGCGCGCAGATTGCCGACGTGCTCAAGCTTGTGCTGCGGCGCGCGATGTTGCTGGCGGTGATCGGCGTCGCGTTTGGCGTTGCAGGCTCGATTGTCGTGACTCGTTATCTCGAGACGCTGTTGTTTGGCGTGAGGCCGATCGACGCGATCACGTTTGTGGCAGTGGCGGTGGGATTGGTGCTCGTTGCTTTGGTGGCGTCGTTGATTCCCGCCCGGCGAGCAACGAAAGTCGACCCTTTAACTGCCCTTCGCTACGAATAGAAACATCCACAGATTACGCAGAAAAGTCTGTGTAATCTGTGGATGGCTTTGGTCACATTTCGCAGCGTCGCGGTGTTACAAGAGTGATGGAAACACTACTTAAAGACATCCGCTATGGTGTGCGCGGATTGTGGAAACGCCCTGGTTTTACGGCCGTGGCGGTGCTCACGCTCGCGCTTGGAATTGGTGCTAATACCGCGATCTTCAGTGTCGTCAATGCTGTGCTGCTCAGGCCGTTGCAGTTTCGCGATCCCGATCGGCTGGTAATGATTTGGGAAGACGCGACGTTCGCGGGTTTTCCGCGCAACACGCCCGCGCCCGCGAATTACGTCGACTGGAAAACACAGACGCAATCGTTTGAAGACATTGCCGCCAGCGCCGAGTCGACTTTCAATCTCACTGGCGACGGCGATCCGGAAAGAGTAGCGGCCTACAGCGTAACGGCAAACTTCTTTCCGCTGCTTGGTGTCGCACCCGCACTCGGACGTGTGTTCGCCGCCGAAGACGACCGGCCCGGCGCGCAGAAAGTCGCGGTGCTGAGTCATGCGTTGTGGCAAACACGCTACGGCGGCGATCGACAGATCATCAATCGCGACATTCAACTCGACGGCGAGAAGTACACGGTTGTCGGCGTCATGCCGCAGGGCTTTCAGTTTTTTGAAAGCGACGTGCGGTTGTGGGTGCCGATTGCGCTCACCGGCGAGGATTTAGCGAATCGGGGCGGTCACTATTTGAAAGTCATCGCGCGGCTCAAGCCGGGCGTGACGTTGGACCAGGCACAAGCAGATCTTTCCGCTGTGATGGCGCGCGTTGCGAAGGACCATCCGGAAGAAACCGCCGACGGAAAACTCGGGGCGTTCGCCATGCCGCTGCGCGAACAGTTGGCGGGCGATGTGCGCAGTTCGCTGGTCGTGTTGCTGGTAGCGGTGGCGTTTG
>DATNJO010001036.1:0-2311 GCA_035603895.1 Pyrinomonadaceae bacterium | reverse complement strand
CGCGCACATGCCACACGAGTCGCCGCCGTCGATGTGGGTACCATTGGCGGTGCTCGCAGTGTTGGCGACTATCGGTGGATTTGTCGGCGTTGGTCCGGCATTCCATCCCGTCACGGGCACTGAACATCCCGGCGGCAGGCTGAACATCGTCAATTGGCTCAACCCGATCATCTGGGACGCCAATACCGGAGAGTTCAAGACTGCAGAGGGTGGCCATGAAGCCGCTCCTGAGACAGCTAGTGAACACGGATCGGAGCCGATTAATGAAGGTGCACACGGGACTGCAACCGCTGCCAGTGGATTCAACCTGGCGCACGCAGTCGACAACGCCGTTCATAGCCATACGCTAACGGAGTGGATCTTCATCATCATCTCGTTGATCGCCGCCGGTATCGGTATGTTGCTCGGCGGACTGTTCTACGTCTGGCGCCCGCAGTTGCCCGACATCTGGGCCGCCCGGCTGCGCCCGCTTTATCTCGCGAGCTACAACAAATATTGGGTCGATGAGTTTTACGGTGTGGCTGTCACGCGGCGCACGATGGATGCCGCACGCGCGGTGTTTTCGTTCGATTCCAAACTGGTCGACGGCATTGTCAACGGGCTCGCGGCGTTGACCCGCGGGATTAGCCGCATCGTTGGCGGCATCGACAAATATTTTGTCGATGGACTCGTCAACTCGATCGCTGCTTTCGTCGGGCGTTTGATGTCGCCATTGTTGCGCGCGGCGCAAACCGGTTTCACACAGAATTACGCACTCGTGATGGTTCTCGGACTGATGCTTGCCGTGGCCGCGTTCTTTGCGAAAGACATCGTAACCGCGCTGCGAGGCGTCTTCGCGGCGATCATGTGATCACAAACTTATGAACAACATCATTCTTTCTCTCATCACCTGGCTGCCGGCGGTCGGCGCTATCCTCATCCTGGCGCTCATGAAGAAAGACCAGTCGAGTCTGATCAAGCGGTTCGCCACGGCGTGGTTTGCGCTCGACTTCATCCTGTCGTTGTGGTTGTTGAAATACGACCGCGTCGCGGGCGGCATGCAGTTTCTCGAAGACCACCAGTGGATACCGATCATCGGCGCGCGTTACCAGATGGGCGTCGACGGTGTCTCGGTGCTGCTGATCGTTTTGACGACGTTGCTTGGCGCGATCGCGGCGCTTTCATCGTGGGAATACATTCAGAAACGCGAGAAGGAATATTACGTTCTGTTGCTGCTGTTGCAGACTGCCGTGATCGGCGTGTTTTCTTCGATGGACTTGTTTCTGTTCTACCTGTTCTTTGAAGTGTCGCTCGTGCCGATGTACTTCCTGATCGGCATCTGGGGCGGCGAGAACCGTTTGTACGCGGCAATCAAATTCTTTCTTTACACGCTGGTCGGTTCGGTCGTGATGTTGCTCGGCGTTTTGAAGATGTACTTCCTGACGCAGGACACGACGTTGACGAGCCAGATCACGCAAGAGACCGTGCGCGTGCTCGCGGGCAATGACGCAGCAGTCCAACTCGTTTCAAGTACACTGCAGTCCGCGGCGGCAAACGGCACCGGCACCTTCAACATTCTCTACCTGCAAGCAGTCGGATCCGTGCTGCCGATGGGCACGCTTCAGATTCTTTTGTTCGTCGCGTTTGCGCTCGGCTTCGCGATCAAAGTTCCAATGTTTCCGTTTCACACGTGGTTGCCTGACGCGCACGTCGAAGCGCCCACGGCCGGTTCGGTAATCCTTGCCGGAATTTTGCTGAAACTCGGAACTTACGGCTTCTATCGTTTCAACCTGCCGATGTTTCCCGGCGCGTCGAAAGATCAAACCACGTGGGTCACGAGCTTTGGCACGTTTGGCGTTCGCAGCGTGATGGTCTTTCTGGCGATCGTGAGCATCATCTACGGCGCGCTCGCGGCGATGTATTTCGTCGTCAAGAAAGATGGCGATGTGAAGAAACTCGTCGCTTACTCGTCGGTGTCGTCGATGGGCATGGTGATGCTTGGGCTGTTTGCGCTTAATCCGAACGGCGTGAACGGCGGCGTCATGCAGATGATCAATCACGGCATCTACTCGGGTGCGTTGTTTTTACTGGTCGGCATCATTTACGAACGGCGCCACACGCGCAACGTATCTGAGTTCGGCGGATTGTCGCACGTGATGCCGGGTTACGCGGCGATCTTTCTCGGCATGGTGATGACCGCGATCGGTCTGCCTTTGCTCGCGGTGTTCATCTCGGAGTTTCTCGCTTTACGTGGTTCGTTTGAAGCGAATCCATATTGGGCCGCGTGGGCCGCGCTGGGCATTATTCTTAACGCGGGCTATTTCCTCTGGCT
>DATNJO010001035.1:0-4975 GCA_035603895.1 Pyrinomonadaceae bacterium | reverse complement strand
TAATGACGCTTTCTGGCAGTGTTTACTTTGTCCTGGTTAGTTCTCACCTACGCCGGCAGCGAACTCGCCACTGTTGTCTTCTTCACGTCGCCTCGGGCCTTGATCGGTCGCGCGGCGGCGAGGAACTGAGTCAGGACCGCGGCGCTCGTCACGCATCTGTGCTGTTAGACCACGAACGCCGTGTTTGTCGAGCAGATGTCGCAAAGACCGAACGGAGAGACGCAGCAGTTCAGCAGCGTTGGTTTGATTTCCGGAAGTGCGTCGCAACGCTTCCAGAACGTAAGTCTTTTCGAGTTGGTCCAGGTGAGCAGTGAGGTTAATGCCTTCGTCGGGAAACTCCATCGCTTCAGCGACACGATAGGGGTTGTAATTCGTAATTTTCTCCGGCAGACGTTCCGGTTCGATTGAGCCGGTGTTTTCGAGTGCGACCGCGCGTTCGATCGTGTGCTCCAGTTCGCGCACGTTTCCAGGCCATGAATAACGTTCCAACAGCCGCATCGCGTTTTCGCTGACGGACAGGTCGCGACCCGTCGGCGCACAAAACTTCTGGACGAAGTGCGTCGCAAGTTCCGAGATGTCTTCCGAGCGTTCGCGCAGTGGTGGAAGCTCGATTGGGATCACGGAGATGCGGTAGTAAAGATCCTCGCGAAACGTTCCCGTCGAGACCATGCTTGCCAGATCGCGATTGGTGGCGGCGATCACGCGAGTGTCGACGAGCGTTTCGTCCGTGGCGCCGACCGGCCGTACTTTCCGTTCCTGCAACACGCGCAACAGTTTGACCTGCATCGCGGGCGACATCTCGCCGATCTCGTCGAGAAAGATCGTGCCGCTGTTTGCTGCTTCGAAGAGTCCCTTGCGATTCGCGTTTGCGCCGGTGAAAGAGCCTTTCACGTAACCGAAGAGTTCCGACTCGAGCAACGTCTCCGTGAACGCGCCGCAGTTCACGGACACAAACGGTTTCTCAGCGCGCGGGCTCAGGTCGTGGATCGCGCGAGCGACGAGTTCTTTACCAGTGCCTGACTCACCGGTTACCAGCACGGTCGATTGCACCTGCGAAACGGTTTCAATCATCTGGAACAGCGAGTTCATGCGATTGCTGCGTCCGATGATATTGCCGAGTTTGCCGCGTGTTCGCTGGCCCTGGATGAGCGCCTTGTTCTCTTCGAGTAGCGCTTCTTTCTCTTTTACGAGCGAAATCTTTTGCAGCGCGCGCGCGACTGTCTCTTTGAGCAGATCGTTGTCGAACGGTTTTTGGACGAAATCGTAAGCGCCGAGCAGGAACGCTTCGCGGGCGGTGTCGACGTTTGCGAACGCGGTCATCATGATCACTTCAACGTCGGGAAATAACTCGCGCGCGGCGCGCAGCAACTCCACGCCGTTCATGTCGGGCATACGGATGTCCGAAATGATCAGGTCGGGCGCTGCTTCACGCAGTTGCTCGAGGGCGCGCTGTCCGTTCTCGGCGACGCGCACAGTGTGACCTTCGCGTTGGAAGAGATGCGTCATGAACTGCCGCATTCCCAGTTCGTCGTCAACGATCAGAAGATTCGCCATAAAAACTAATTTCGATCGGGGTGATTAATCAGCCACGGCGATTGCTTCGTCCGGTACCGTGGCCAGTGGTAACTCAACCGTGATGGTTGTTCCTTGTCCTTCGCGACTGCGGACGTTGATTGTACCACCATGATCGCGAATGATTTGATAAACAATTGAAAGCCCCAGGCCGGTTCCGCCCGTAGTCGATGAAAAAGGCTCGAACAGATGTTCGACCTGATCCGGCGACATGCCCCGTCCGGTATCGGAAAACGCGATGCGCAGCCGATTGTCGGAGTTTTTTTCGAGCGTCGCCCGCAACGTTCCGCCTTGGGGCATCGCCTGCAACGCGTTGCGTGAAAGATTCCAGAACACCTGTTTCAACTGGCCTTCGTCAGCTTCGGCGAAGATCGGCTCCGCCGGCAACTCCTCGACAACTGTTTGATTCGGACCAATCTCAGGACTGTGGCGCAGTAGCGCGAACGTTTGATGCAGCAGATCGCCGACGTCGACGCGAGCCTGCGTGAGTGAGCGCGGACGCGCGTAGCTCAGAAAATCCGTGATGATGCGATTGAGACGATCGGATTCGCGCAGGATGATCTCCATCAGTTCCGCTTGCGAAGAGTCGTTGTCCATTTCTGAACGCAACATCTGGATCGAGCCACGCATGGCTGCGAGTGGATTGCGAATCTCGTGCGCGATCGACGCGGCCATGCGGCCGATTGCGGCAAGTCGATCTTGCCGGCGCGACGTTTCTTCCAGGCTTCGAACCTGCGTCAAATCCTGAAACGTGATCACCATGCCGGTGGTTTCGCCGGCTTCTGACGAGAGCGGGGAGATGCTGAAGCCGAGTCGCAGGTGCATTCCTTCGGCAGTCGTGCAATTGGTTTCGAAACGTGGACTGGCTTCTCCGTTTCCGAGGGCGCGTAGCGAATCGGCGATGTGGTCCTTGATATCGCCGAAGAGTATCGAAGCGTCCTGACCACGAATCGTTCCTTCCTGGTAGCCGGTTATCTCTTCGGCGGCCGCGTTGAAAGTGTAGATGCGTCCCGAAAGATCGGTTGTAACCAGTCCTGAGCGAATTGAAGCGACGATGCGTTCGTGCAGGGCGCGCAGGTTGGCGAGCGATTGTTTGGCGGCTTGAAGCCGTACGTCGGAACGCGTTTGTCGTTCGGCGAGTCGCGCGGAAAGCAGACCGACTACCAGGAATGCGACGTCGAAAAGCCCGACCCACTGAACTGTTTGTGATAACGAACCACTGACGAGGTTAGTCGAAGGCGTTGGTCCGAGAACGCCCGTGACGGCGAGCGCACACGTAGTAAACGCGACGGCACAGCCGACGGAAGTGATGAGTGCTCCGCGGGGTCCGAGAAAGAGACTCGAAACAGCGATGACGACGATGTAGAGCGCAATATACGGGGTTTGGATAGTTTCCGAATTCCAAACGAGCCAGGTGATCAGAAGTGCATCCGCGGCGAGTTGGAACCGTGCCTGTGCGAGGATGTTTTTGGAGAGGCGAAAAATGAGTGCATAAACGATCGTCAGGCAGGCGACGATGGTTAGGAGCGTAAGACTCTTATTGATCGTCTGTTGTGGTTCGCCGGCCCTGGTCCAAATAGTTCCAAAGACGCTGAGGAGGAGTGCGGTAACGAGTCTCCCGGCGATGAGCCAGCCAAGTTTCGATCCCGCCGTTCTACCAGACTCGCCCGTGTGTTCTGGCGCCGTCATCGGGCCAAAAGCGTATCACAATGTCGGCCAAGTTTTTGCGTAAATCTGTTTGAGAAAGTGTTAGATTCGTCGTTGCCACTCTGCGGGATCGCGTGCGATATGAAGAACTGCGAGCACAACTACAACCTCGTCCTCAATTGAAAAATAGACTGCGTAGGGGAACCGTTTGGTCAGTGCCCGGCGAATTCCTGAACGAAGTTCCTGATATCCGTAAGGAGCGCGGAGCAGTGTCTCATAACAACTGCGGAGCTGTTTCAAGAACTCGAAACCAAGACCTGGCTCTTCGGTTTCATACCACTGAAAGGCACTCTCGACGTCAAACTCGACGGCGGCTTCGGCTTGAAGTAGGTACTGCTTCACTTTCGATCTTGCGAAAGCCGGTCGAGCACATCAAAAGCGGACTGCGACGAGGAAGGATTCTCGCGGTATCGTTTGAGCCGCGCTTCAGCAAGTCTTAGATGGATCTCAGGTACAGGAATCTCGTCTGGTTGTTGCGATATTTGATCCCAGAGTGCCTGGAGATACCGAACCTGCTCAATCTTCGGCAACTCAGTAAAGCCTGGCGGTGTTGGTAAGGATGTTTCTGGCATAACTACCCACGATGATAAACCAGCCGTCTGATAGGAGCAACGCCCCCTATTCGTAGCGTAGCGCGCGCAATGGGTCGATGCGCATGGCGCGGCGCGCGGGGAGGTAACACGCCAATAGCGATACGGCAACCAGCAATAGCGAAATGGTTGTGAAGGTGCTCAGGTCGAATGCTTCTACGCCGAAGAGTAGTCCGGAGAGTAAGCGAGTCAGGGCGAGGGATGCTGCCAGTCCGGCTACTACGCCCAAAACCGTCAGTATTAGACCCTGTTTCAAGACGAGCAAGAGGACCTGGCGTGGCTGAGCTCCGACTGCCAATCGCAATCCGAGCTCGCGTGTGCGCAGAGCAACGGAGTAGTTCATTACGCCAAAGATTCCGACCGCGGAGAGCAGTGTCGCCAAGGCTGCAAACAATCCCAACAGCAACGTGTTGAAACGCGAACGACTCACCCACTCAGACATCACCTGGTCCATCGTGCGTACGTCTGAAACCGGTTGGTTCGGATCGAGCCCGCGTATTTCACGTTGCACCGCCGGCGCGATCGACGCAGGATCGCCGTCAGTGCGGATCACGAGCGTCATGAACGAATAGGCAAGGTCGGGATGCGCGAAGTAGACGGCCGGTGGCGATTCATCGATCAAGCTGTCGTAACGAACATTGCCAACGACGCCGATCACTTCGCACCAGATCGGGTTCTCAAACATCGCCACGTCGAGCCGCTTTCCGATCGGATCTTCATTTGCAAAATGTTTTCGCGCCAAAGCTTCGTTGATGAGTATTACGCGCCGGGGTTCTCTCAATTCGAGATTCGAGAAGTTGCGGCCGCGAAGCAACGGTATGCCCATCGTCTCAAAATATCCGGCGTCAACAACACGCACGTCAGTGCTTGGTCCCTGACCCGGCGGAGGTTCAGGCCGGCCTTCAATTTTGAAACCCGTTGCCGAGCCGAGGCCACCGTACAACGGCAAAAAGTTGATAACTCCCGCCGAATGAACTCCCGGCAGCGATCGAACCCGTTCCATTGCCTGCACGAAGAAGTTCACGATTTGCGGATCTTTACTGTAGCCCGCGTCTGGCAGTCGCACGACCATCGTCAGAATGTTGTCAGTATTGAAGCCGCGATCG
>DATNJO010001034.1:0-7720 GCA_035603895.1 Pyrinomonadaceae bacterium | reverse complement strand
TTCGCAGCAGGAAGCGAAGCGCGCGCTCGATTCCGGTTTTCTCGCGGAAGAGATCGTTCCGGTGGAAGTGAAGTCGCGTAAGGGCACTCAACTCGTCGAACACGACGATCACCCGCGACCGGAAACAACGCTCGAAGTCCTCGCGAAACTCAAACCCGCCTTCGCGAAGGATGGATTTGTCACGGCGGGAAATGCTTCCGGCATCGTCGACGGCGCGGCCGCGCTCGTGATTGCGAATGAAGAGTTCGTAAAGCAGCGCGACCTGACGCCGATGGGCCGGATCGTCAGTTGGGCCTACGCCGGCGTTGAACCGGAGATCATGGGCATTGGTCCCGTGCCGGCGACGCGTGCGGCACTCGCGAAGGCCGGCTTGTCGCTCAACGACATCGATCTGATTGAGGTCAACGAAGCTTTCGCGGCGCAATATCTGGCTGTGGAAAAAGAGCTCGGTTTGGACCGCAGCCGCACGAACGTCAACGGCGGCGCGATCGCGCTCGGTCACCCATTGGGAGCGACCGGAACGAGGCTGGTTTTGACGTTGCTGCACGAACTCCACCGGCGCAACGGCCGCTACGGATTGGCGACCGCGTGCATCGGCGGCGGCCAGGGTATCGCGATGATCGTCGAGCGCGTTTAGTACGATCTTCCGTCCAACTTTTCCAATAAATCCAAAATCTTGGTGGACGTTCCCGCGGGACGTCCACCAAATCTCCAGTTAAATATTGGCACAAGTCACCTTCGTTGGACGGGGTTGTGTCGGCACGAGTTTTGCGAATTTTCGCATGTGATAACGGACGGGTCCGCGTTGCTAATTTGTCCGCTCACATTTCACGAAGATTTAATAGCTTCAATCATGACTTAAGCTTGCGGAGTGCGAGGCAGGCATGATAGAAGCTGCGTCTTGCTTGAATAACCATCGTCATTCCTTCTGAAGTGATTCAGAGATGCATTCAAATGTGGCTAAAACTCAGCGCTGCCTCTCGGGGCTGACGCGCATTGGAACGTTTAACTTATTGCCTAAGGAGTTCCCCAGTATGTCGAAGATCATTAAGTTTTCTCTTGCAGGCCTGCTGGTGCTCGCTTTCTGTGCGATTTCTTTCGCGCAGTCGACGACCACTGGTGCAATAGGCGGCGTAATTACCAACCCAAATAAGGAGGTTGTGCCCGGCGCTTCGGTGACGGTCAAGAACCTCGAAACGAACAAGGAAGAAACGGCTACCACCGATGACACCGGACGTTTCAAAGTCGCCAACTTGCAGCCGGGGAGATACTCCGTAACGGTCAACTCTGCTGGCTTCAGTCCGATGACCAGCGAGAACGTGATCGTGGAAATCGGCCGCGAGACGCCGCTTGAAATCGCGCTCTCGGTCGGACCGGTCACCGGTTCGGTTGATGTCAGCGCTGAAGCGCCCGTCATCAATACTACGCAGCAGGACTTCTCCAGCAACATCAACCAAACGTCGATCAACGAGCTCCCCATCAACGGACGCCGTTGGTCCAACTTCGCCCTGCTCACGCCAGGCGCGGTGCCGGACGGCACGTTTGGTCTAATCAGCTTCCGCGGTATTTCCGGTCTGCTTAACAACAACACGATCGACGGCGGCGACAACAACCAGGCGTTCTTCGCAGAAGAGCGCGGCCGCACACGTATCAGCTACTCAGTCAGCCAGGCAGCCATCCGCGAATTTCAGGTCAACACTTCGAGCTACTCAGCCGAGTACGGACGTTCCGCCGGCGGCGTTGTCAACGCCATCACCAAGAGCGGCACGAACGATTTTCACGGCGGTGTTTTCTACTATCAACGCAACAACAAGTGGGGCGCCCGCAATCCGCTCGCGACCCGCACCCAACTGGTCAATGGCGTGTTCACGCCGGTCGGCTTCAAGCCGGAGGACGTGCGCCATCAGTTTGGCGGCACGATTGGTGGTCCAATCGTCAAAGACAAAGCGTTCTTCTTCTTCAGCTACGACCAGCAAAAACGAAACTTCCCGGGCCTGTCGATCTTCTCGAGCAATACTTTCCTGAACTTGAACACGGCCACTCGCAACACGCTCATCGGACGCGGTGTTAGTTCCACGCAGATTGATAATGCGCTGAGCTTCCTCCAGAGCATTTCCGGTCCGGTTCCGCGCACGGGCGATCAGAAGCTCTTCCTGCCCAAAGTCGACTGGATAATCAACGATGCCAACACTCTGACAGTGAGCTATAACCGCTTGCGTTGGGAATCGCCTGCCGGCGTTCAGACCCAGGCGACCAACACTCGCGCCATCGACAACTTCGGCGACGACTTCGTCAACATCGACGCCCTGAACGTCAAACTGGCTTCAACCATCTCGCCGACCTTTTTGAACGAGTTTCGCTTCCAGTGGGGTCGCGACAACGAAACCCAGTTCAGCCAGGCGCCCGCACCGGGCGAGCCGACGAACGCTCCGGGCGGACGTTCGCCACAGACCTTCATCCAGAACGGTTTCTCGTTCGGCATGCCTGAGTTTCTCGAGCGTGCTGCATTCCCGGATGAGCGGCGCTGGCAGTTTGCCGACACGATCACCATGACGCACGGCAACCACACGTTCAAATTCGGTGGCGACATCAACTTCGTCAAAGACATCATTAACAACCTGCGTTTCCTCGGCGGCGAGTTCAACTACACCGGCGCCACTGGAATCTCGGATTTCATCGTCGACTACACCAACTTTACGACCAACGGCGCCATTCGCGCGTTGGCGAATAACTCAAACCTGCAAGGACGTTGCGTCACCGCCCAATCACCCGGAGTCTTCCGCCAGGCTGGTAAGTGCTACGCGGGCGCGTTCAACCAGGGATTTGGTGTTCTTGGTCTGACGATGAAGACCACGGACTTCAACTACTTCATCCAGGACGACTGGCGCGTGACCCCGAGATTCACTCTGAACCTCGGCCTGCGGTACGAATACCAGAAGAATCCGGATGCGATTAACGTGAACCCGTTGTTGCCGCAAACGGCCAACACCGTCAGCGACAAGAACAACTTCGGTCCGCGCATCGGCTTTGCTTACGACCTGACCGGCGATGGCAAGACCAGTCTCCGCGGCGGTTGGGGCCTTTACTACGGCCGCGTGATCAACTCGACCGTTTACAACACGTTGGTCAACACCGGCGTCGGTACGGATCAGGGCCAGCGCCAGTTCTCAGTCAGCGGCACCAACCTGCCGGCAGCTTGTGCACAAGCGAACCCGGCGATTAATTCGGATAACTGCACGCTGTTGCCGATCTATCCGAATCTTCTGCCAAATTCCAATCCGCCGGTGGGTGCGATTCAGTTCTTCGACGACGACTTCCAGCTCCCGCAGATTCATCAATGGGACTTCATCTTCGAACGCGAGATCGCGAGAAACACGGTCGTTTCGGCTTCGTACCTGGGAAGCTTCGGCAACTCGTTGCCAAACTTCGTAGACACGAACCTGCCGCAAGCGCGCCGGCTCGTAGCTCTGACCGTCAACGGTGGACCGTTCGCCGGCCAGACTTATCAAACCCCGATCTTTGTCGGACGCAGACCGGACACCCGCTTTGCGCAGCTCACCGAGATCCGCAGCGACGTGTTTTCGAAGTACCACGCACTGGTGCTTCAGGCTAACCGCCGTTTGACCAAGGGACTGCAATTCCAGACGAACTACACGTTGTCGCGTGCTTCTGACCTCGGTCAGAGCTCGGTTACGTTTACGACTAACAACCTGCCGTTCAACGCTTTCGATCAGCAGGGGGAAGACGCATTGTCGAACTTCGACCGCCGGCAGAAATTTGTGGCGAGCGTCGTTTACAGTCCGAATCCGTTCACTGATGGCGCTGCGAAGCACATCTTCAACGGCTGGACGTTTGCGCCAATCCTGAACGCGTTCTCAGGTCAGAGATTTACCGGAAATATCGGCGGCAGCATCGCGCCGGCGAGTTTCGGTTTTGGTTCTGCTTGCGGAACTGTGAATGCCACGGCTGACTGCAACACGCCGGGCGGCGGTGTGAATGGTTCGGGTGGTGCCACCAGGTTTGCGCTGGTTCCACGCAACTTCTTCAAGCAGCCGAACATTTGGTACGTTGACGCGCGGCTTTCACGCCGGTTCGCGATCACTGAAGGCATGAACCTCGAGTTCCTCGTGGAAGGCTTCAACGTGTTCAACCGTACGCAAGTGACGACCGTGCAAGGCACGATTTACAACATTTCAGGATCGGCGTTGAACTTCAACGCTCCGTTCGCCAGCACGACCGGCGCTGACAGCACCCTGTTCCGTGAGCGGCAGGTGCAGTTTGCGGCCCGTTTCGAGTTCTAAAACTTAACCACTTACAATCCACAGATTACGCAGATTCTTCTGCGTAATCTGTGGATTCTTTTATCCACGCTTTCCAACCTCCAGCCATCGAAAACACGTTTGTATAACCCATCTTTTGCAGGGAATCCGTAGCTAAAGCCGAGCGATAGCCGCCGCCGCAGTAGAGAATCAGTTCAGTGTCTTTGTCGGGGACGGTTCTTTCAATGTCGCGCTCGATGATGCCTTTGCCGAGGTGAATCGCGCCCGCGGCGTGGGCGGCGTCCCATTCGTTGTCTTCGCGAACGTCGATCAGTTTCGCGTCTTTGTTTTCGCGCATTCGTTGTTCAGTTTCCGCGACGGATACCTCGCGAACGCGTGTCTTGGCGTCGTTGACGATATTTAAAAAGCCTTCGGTATGTTCCATGTTTGTGGTCCTCCCACGCCTATTTTGGTTAGTTGCTTGCGAACGATTATAATGCCCGGTCTTTTGACACCTAATTATTGGTCTAAGAGGGGATTCTTACAAAATTGGCAGACGAACAGTTTGACGTAACGATTATTGGCAGCGGTCCTGGAGGTTATGTAGCCGCAATTCGCGCCGGTCAGTTGGGACTGAAGGCAGCAATCGTTGAAAAGGACACCCGCCTGGGCGGCACGTGTACGCTGCGCGGGTGCATTCCTACGAAGGCGATGTTGATGTCGGCGCACGTTTTCGAGCAGATGCAACACGCGGCGGATTTTGGCGTGGAGGCGTCGGGAATTCAGCTCGCATTTGCCAACGTGCAGAAGCGCAAAGACAAGGTCGTGCTGAAGAACTCGAAGGGCATCGAGTACCTGATAAAGAAAAACAAGGTGACTGTGTTCAAAGGCACTGGCAAGCTGGCGTTGCCGGGCCGGGTTGAAGTCACTGACGCTGAAGGCAAGAAGCAAACGCTGCAAACGAAAAACATCATCATCGCAACCGGTTCGGTAGTGCGGCCGATTCCGGGTTTTGAAACCGACGGCAAGCAGGTCGTTAACAGCGATCACATTCTCGAGTTGAAAGACGTGCCGAAGTCGCTGATCGTGATGGGTTGTGGCGCGGTCGGTGTCGAATTTGCTTCCGTGTATTCACGTTTCGGCGCGGACACGACTATTGTTGAGCTGATGCCGCGTATCGTGCCGATCGAAGATGAAGAAGTCTCGAAAGATCTCGAACGCAGTTTTCGTAAACGCGGTATCAAGTCGCTCGTCGGTACGAAGCTCGAAAAGATGGAAAAGACGCCGACCAGCGTGAAGGTCAGCGGCAAGAACGAAAAAGGCGAAGACGTCACGCTCGAAGCAGAGATGTTGCTGGTTGCCGTCGGGCGTATGCCTTACACGCAGGGGCTCGGGCTTGAAGATACTAAGATCAAAGTCGAAAAGGGATTTATTCAGGTCGATGAGTATCAGCAGACCGCTGAGAAGGGCGTGTATGCGATTGGCGACGTAGTGCCGACGCCATTGCTCGCACACCTCGCGTCAAAAGAAGGAATCGTGGCCGTGGAGCACATGTCCGGACAAAAGGACGTGCGCCCGATCAATCTGCGACTCGTGCCAAACTGCACCTACTGCGATCCTGAAATCGGCTCTGTTGGACTGACGGAAGCAAAAGCGAAAGAAATGGGCTACGAGGTGAAAGTCGGGCGTTTCCCGTTCTCCGCTTCCGGCAAGGCGCGTATCCTCGGCGAAGAAGAAGGTTTTGTGAAGATCGTCGCCGAGAAGAAGTACGACGAGATTCTCGGCGTGCACATCATCGGTCCACACGCGACGGAGTTGATTGCTGAAGCGTGTGTGGCGATGCAGCTTGAATCGACCGCGGACGAACTCGGCCGTACGATGCACGCGCATCCGACAGTCTCCGAAGCCGTGATGGAAGCCGCCGAAGGCGTTCACGATCTCGCAATACACATCTAGTCCACAGATTCCGCAGAATAATCTGTGGATAGTTTTCCAAACGTTTCAAATGCCTATCAATACAAAATATGGCCCAGCTAAAGCGACGAATGACGAGCCGCTTAGCTGTACCACCGAAACCACGCTCAAACCAGAACAATTGCTCGAGATCTATCGCTATTTAAAGCTCACGCGACTGGTCGAAGAGCGTCTGGTGAATCTCTACCGGCAGACTAAAGTTGTCGGTGGCGTGTTTCGTTCTCTCGGGCAGGAAGCCACGGCTGTCGGTACCGCTTACGCACTTCAACCAGAGGATTTCATCACGCCGTTGATTCGCGATCTCGGCGCAGTGCTCGTCAAAGGCATTCGCCCGCGCGACATCTTCGCTCAGTACATGGCGAAGGCGTGGGGACCATCCGGTGGCAGAGATCTCAACATTCACTTCGGCGACATGGAGAAGGGCTTCATTGGTCCGATCTCGCATCTCGGCGACATGATTCCGGTGATGACGGGCATCCTGCTCGGCGGCCGTCTTAAGCAGAAGAACTTTGTTGGTATCGCTTACATCGGCGATGGCGGCATGAGCACCGGCGCGTTTCACGAAGGCTTGAACTTCGCCGCCGTGCAGAAGCTGCCGCTGATTGTTGTCGCGGAGCATAATCAGTACGCGTATTCAACGCCGACGAGTTTGCAAACCGCGGTGAAAGACCTCGCGGAGAAGGCCGTAGGCTATGGAATACCGGCGTACATAGTCGACGGCAACGACGTCATTGCGTGTTATGAAGTGACGAAACTGGCGGCCGATCACGCGCGCGGTGGTGGTGGCGCGGTGTTGATTGAAGCGAAAACGTATCGCCGCAAGGGCCACGCCGAGCACGACGATCAGCGTTACGTTGCGGCGGGCGAGGTCGAATGGTGGGAACAGAACAACGATCCCGTCGATCGGTTTGAGAAATATCTCCTTAAGAATAATTTTACCCAACAACAACTCGACGCTATTTCAGCGGACGTCGTGCGCGAGATCGACGAAGACTGCGCGTGGGCCGAGTCGTCGCCGATGCCCGAAGCTGAACAGGCAGCGTATAACGTTTTCGACAACAGCATCGTACCGCCCGCGTTTCGACCGAAAGTATTGGAGTAGGGCCACAGACGAACACAGACGAACACTGACTATTAAATCAGTCCGTGTTATCCGTGGTAGTCAGTGGCTAATAACTGAATGTCAACAACAGTTAAAAAGGAACATAAATCTGCTCGTCCCGAACGCGGCGGACAGGCCACGATGGTCGAAGCCATTCGCCAGGGAATCTGGGAAGAGATGGAACGCGATCCGTCTGTGTTCGTCATCGGCGAAGATGTCGGCGCTTATGGCGGCGCTTTCAAAGTCACTGACGGTTTAATCGATCAGTTTGGCAAAGAACGCGTGATCGACACGCCGATCTCGGAGGCCGCGATCGTCGGCGCGGCATGTGGCGCGGCGTTGATGGGCATGCGGCCAGTTGCGGAGTTTCAATTCATCGATTTCA
>DATNJO010001033.1:0-3803 GCA_035603895.1 Pyrinomonadaceae bacterium | reverse complement strand
CGAAGGCAGGTAGTATTCGACGACCGGTCCGAGGTTCGCTGGACTGACGCGCGTGCGATATCCCTCGCGTGGTTTAAAGAGAATTGTCTCCGAAGGCTTGGCGGTTGAGGTGACTTGGTGTAGCGAGCTGAGATTATCGAGGATCCAGATCGCACGGCCCTGTGTTGCGACGATCAGGTCCTTGTGATGCACTTTGATGTCCGACACAGGCACGTTTGGCAGGTTCAACTGAAACGACTGCCAGTGCGCGCCGTTATCAAACGAAATAAACATGCCAAACTCGGTGCCCGCGTAGAGTAGACCTGCGCGATCGGGATCTTCGCGCACGACGCGCGTGGGCCAATCAGCAGGAATGCCGTTCTTACCGTCAGTCAAACGCGTCCACGTTTTACCGTAGTCGTCGGTGCGATAGATGTAAGGCTGGTAATCGCCGAGCAGCCAGCGATACACGGCGTAGTAAGCCGAACCTTTGCGATGCGGCGATGCGTCGATGTATTGCACGCGTCCGCCGGGCGGCAAGTCTTTCGGCGTGACGTTGGTCCATGTCTTGCCGTTGTCGCGCGTGATGTAAAACGGCCCGTCGTTGGCGCCGGTCCAGATGACGCCCTTCTCGAGCGGCGACTCGGTGATCGCGTAGAGTGTCGAATAAAACTCTTCGCCCGTAACGTCGCGCGTGATCGGTTCACCGCTGATGCCCTGACAACAATCAGGATGCGCCGTCAGATCCGGCGAGATCTTTTCCCAAGTCACGCCTTTGTCGCGCGTGCGATGCACGTATTGCGAGCCGTAATAGAGCACTTCGGGATCGTGAGGTGAAACAGCCATCGGCGACACGCGCTGCATGCGATAGATGAGATCGCTCGCGGGATTGCCATACAACGACTGCCCGCCGATCCAGTAGCTCTTCTCCTGCCCGGTCTTCAGGTTCATCACGCCATACTGGCCTTTGCAGGAGCCGTAGACGATTTCCGGATTGAGCGGATGCGGCATGATCGGACCGGTTTCGCAACCTGGACCAGTGCGCCAGTCAGTAAGCGTGTACGGTTCGGCCTGACTGGAGATGATCAATGTCGTGTTGTCCTGCTGTGCGCCGTAGAGTTTGTAAGGAAACTGATCGTCGACCCAGATGCCGTAAATCTCCGCGGTGGGTTGATTCATTTGTGTCGACCACGTGCGCCCGCCGTCGGTGGAGACGTTCGCGCCGCCGTCGTTTGCCTGGATCATGATGTCGCTGTTGTTTGGATTGATCCAGATGTCGTGATTGTCGCCGTGGGGCGTACGCATCACGGTGAACGTTTTGCCGCCGTCGACGGACTTGAAGAAACCTTCGGCGCCGGCGTAAACGACGTCAGCGTTTGAAGGATCGGCGCCGAGCGTCGTGTAGTAGAACGGACGTTGGATGAGGGAAGCTTGGGAGTTGATTAAGGCCCACGTTTGCCCGGTGTCGTCTGAACGATACAAGCCACCGCCGGGTTTGGCTTCGATCAGCGCGTAAATGCGGTTCGGGTTCGCAGCGGTGACGGCGAGATTAGCTTTGCCAATCAACTCGTTTGGCAGTCCCGTAACGATCTTCGTGAAGTGTTCGCCGCCGTCGGTACTCTTGTAAAATCCGCCGTCGCGCGAGCCACTGATGATCGTCCAGGGTTTGCGTTCGAGGCGCGACATCCACGCGTAAACGACATTCGGATTACCGGGTTGCAGTTCGACGTCCGTGGCGCCGACGGTGTCGGATACGAACAGAACCTTGCGCCACGTCTGACCGCCGTCAGTGGTCTTGAAAACGCCGCGTTCGCTGTTTGGTTTGAAGATGTCGCCGCCGGCGGAGACCCAAACGATGTTGGGATTAGTGGGATGAATGCGTACCGCACCGATCTGGCCGGCGTTGTAGAGACCAGCGAACTTCCATGTTTGACCGGCGTCAGTTGATTTGTACACGCCGCGGCCGGTCGAGACGTTGCTGCGCACACCGTCAGAGCCGGTGCCGAGATAGATGACGTTTGGATCGGAGTCGGCAACTGCGACACTGCCAGTCGAACCGAGTGGAATTTTTCCATCGGTAATTGCGGTCCAGGTAACGCCGTTATCTGTGGTTCGGAACAATCCACCACTAGCGACGCCCATGTAGAAGGTTTTGGGTTGCGAAGGGACGCCGGTGACGGTCGTGACGCGTCCGCCACGTGATGGGCCAACGAGTCGATAACGCAGGCCGGTATAGAATTGCGAATCAGGATTCTGTGCCTGGACTGGAATCGCCACAAGCAGCAGCATTAGGATTAGCCGAAGCATGCGAAGCCCCCAACTGAAATCTGTGGAATCTGTGGATAG
This sequence comes from Pyrinomonadaceae bacterium, assembly GCA_035603895.1. GTDB lineage: Bacteria > Acidobacteriota > Blastocatellia > Pyrinomonadales > Pyrinomonadaceae > PSRF01. The sequence goes on along the minus strand of DATNJO010001033.1, from coordinate 1,478 downwards.
AACTGTCGCACAAGCTATAGCCGAGAAGTGTTTCGGGATTCAAGCGAGTGCGGATGAATTGCCGAGCGAGCGTGACAGGAATTTTTTGTTAACGGCGCGTGATGGTGAGAAGTTTGTGCTCAAGATCGCGAACGTTAACGAAAAGCGTGAAGCGCTGGAAGCACAGAACGCAGTCATCCAACACCTTGCACAGCGCGTCTCGTTTTGTCCGCGGGTCGTGCCGGCGCTTTCGGGAGAAATGATCGAAGTTGTAGACGATCATCTAGTGCGAGTGCTGACTTATCTTCCGGGTAAGCCGCTCGCCACGGTTGAATTTCAGTCGCCGGAGTTGTTGTACGACCTGGGAAGGAAGTTGGGACAACTCAGTCGTGCGTTGGTGGGGTTCGATCATCCGGGAGCGCATCGGGTTTTTCATTGGGATTTGATGAGAGGTCCAGAGATCATTAAAAAGTACGGACCTGAGATTAAAGCGGAGTGGTTACGTAAACTGGTTTTGAGTTTTTGTGAGTCGGTTGCTGAGCTTCGTCGCAGCGTTGTTCACGGGGACGCAAATGATTACAACGTGCTCGTGAATGGGAATGAAGTCGTTGGGTTGATCGATTTCGGAGATATAGTCCATAGCTACACGGTTGGTGATCTTGCGATTGCGGTGGCGTATGTGGTGTTGGGAAAGAGCGATCCTTATGCGGCTGCGGCGCCCGTGATTGAAGGCTACCGGGAAGAGTTTAGGTTGAATAAAGATGAACTTGATGCACTGTGGGCGCTCGTTCGGTTGCGGTTGTGTATGAGCGTTTGTATTGCCGCGCACCAACAAGCGCAGCAACCCGAGAATGAGTACTTGGGCATCAGTCAGCGATTGATCGAAATGACGTTGCCACTGTTATTAGCCACGGACTGACACGGATGACACGGACGAAGGAAGAAACGTTAGCGATGAGGCGCAGGTTGTTGGGGAGAAACCTGAGTGTTGCTTATCGCAACCCTGTGAAGATTGTGCGTGGCGAGATGCAGTATCTCTTTGACGATGAGGGGCGGCGATATCTCGACGCTTATAACAACGTCGCGCACGTCGGTCATTGTCATCCGCGTGTTTTGACTGCGGGTGTCGAGCAGATGCGCACGCTCAACACTAACACGCGCTACCTGCACGACCTGATTCTTCAGTATGCAGAGCAAGTAACTTCTACGTTGCCTGATCCGCTGAGTGTTTGTTACTTCGTGAACTCCGGCAGCGAAGCTAACGAGCTTGCACTGCGTCTCGCCCGCGCGCACACAAAAGCACGCGACCTGATCGTTCTCGAACACGCGTATCACGGCAACACGACCACAATGATTGCGATCAGCCCGTACAAACACGACGGACCCGGCGGCAGCGGTGCGCCTGGGTGGGTGCACAAAGTTTCGTGGAGCGACGTGTCGCAAGTTGCGGTAGCTGTCGCTCGCGTGAGAACTGAGGGAAGGGGTTTGTGCGGATTTAT
>DATNJO010001032.1:0-2930 GCA_035603895.1 Pyrinomonadaceae bacterium | reverse complement strand
AACCGCCTCCGCCGCTCGATCAAAGGCCGCTGATGGAATCTTGTTTGGTAACGCCTGATTACTTTCGCGCGATGAACATTCCCGTGCTGCGTGGCCGCGTGTTTGACGATCGCGACGATCGTTCGCATCTCGCCGGGCGCGACTTGAGCAAGATGAATGAAGAGGAGCGATTGATGGCTGGTTGGACCAGGATCGTCATCGACGAGGAGTTTGCGCGGCGCTACTGGCCCAACGAGGACCCGGTCGGCAAACGAATCAAACAAGGACGTGACGACGCCCGGACGCTCGAAGTCATTGGCGTAGTTGGCCGCGTGAAGATGGAAGGTCTGAACCAGGACAGCAATCGAGTGCAGGCGTATATACCGTATCTTCAGGTGCCGGCGGATAGCATGACCGTGATCGTAAAGGGCAGCTCCGATCCGAATCAACTGATCTCTTCCATACGCGCGGCGGTGAGAGAGATCGATCCGGAACAGCCGATTTACAGTCCACGCACGATGTATGAGATCCGCGCTGAGTCAGTAGCGTATGAACGATTGAACCTGACGCTGTTGAGTATCTTCGCGGGAATTGCGTTGGTACTGGCGATCGTTGGTATTTATGGCGTGATGTCTTATTCAGTCACGCAGCGCACGCACGAGATCGGCATTCGCATGGCGATCGGCGCGCGGCCGCGCGACGTGTTTACGATGGTTTTGGGCCAGGGGATGAAGCTCGCGCTGATCGGCGTGGCTATTGGGTTGTTGCTGGCGTTTGCGTTGACGCGGCTGATGGCCACGATGCTGTTCGGTGTCGAGCCGACGGACGTGCCGACGTTCGCGGCGATCTCGATTCTGTTGATTTCGGTCGCGGTGCTGGCCTGTTATCTGCCGGGACGCAGAGCAACAAAGGTCGAGCCGACGATTTCGCTTCGTTACGAGTAGGCCACGGACTAACACGGACGAACACGGATGCTAAAAGATATTCGCCAGGGTTTGAGGAACCTGTTCAAACACTCGGCTTTCACGGCTGTTTGCGTATTGACGTTGGCGCTCGGCATCGGGGCGACTACGGGCATGTTCAGTGTCATCAATACTGTGCTGCTGCGCCCGCTGCCTTACGCACATTCCGATCGGTTACTGGTGATCTGGGGCAACTACCGCACGTTAAATATTGAGCGTCTGCCTGCGAAAGCCGCCGAGTACGAGGATTATGCGAAGCAGACGCAGGTGTTTGACACGGTCGCGGCGTTTACGAACCAGAGCTTCAATGTGTCTGCAGGTGGCGAGCCGGAACGGATTCGCGGGGCTTATGTTTCGGCGAACCTGTTTCCGATGTTGGAAGCGACACCGATTGCTGGCAGGACTTTCACTGCGGACGATGCTAATTCGCGCGTCGCGATCCTGAGTTACGGTTATTGGCAAACACGTTTTGGTGGTTCGCAGCAGATCGTCAATCAACGACTACTGCTCGACAACGAAGGCTACACGATCGTCGGCGTCATGCCGCAGTCGTTTAGTTTTCCGCACGCGAGTTTGCGCGGCAGCGAGCCGGCGGACTTGTGGGTGCCTCTTTCGTACACGGGCGAGGCAGTTGCGAGCCGGCGTGGTCCGTATTTTCTGAAGGTGATCGGACGGCTCGCGCCGGGAGTCACAGTGGAACAGGCGCGTTCGCAGATGGACGCGTTGGGCCAGCGCTTTGAACGCGAACTGCGTGGCTATCGTGGTCCAAACGGCGAAGACGGTGGCTGGCGTATCACGTCGACGCCATTGCAGGAAGAGATCGTGGGCAGTAGCCGCCGCGCGTTGCTGGTCCTGCTTTTCTCGGTTGCATTGCTTTTGCTGATCGCGTGCGCGAACGTGGCGAACCTGCTGCTGATGCGTGGTGCCAAGCGAAGGAAGGAGCTGGCAGTCCGGGCGGCTTTGGGTGCGAGCCGTTGGCGTCTTGTGAGGCAACTTGCAGTCGAAGGCTCGCTGCTCACCGTGCTTAGCGCAGTGCTGGGTTTGGTGTTTGCTGCCTGGGGAATCGATCTGTTGCGCGTGCTTGGGACGGGAATACTTCCGAGAGCGTACGAGTTGTCTCTTGATGTGCGGGTCTTTGCTTTTGCGGTCGCGATTGCGCTCGTCATCAGTCTCGTTTTTGCTCTCATTCCGCTTCGTCAGGTTACAAAGCTCGATCTGCGCGATTCGTTGAATCGCGTGGGTCATGGAAATTCCGGCAAACCGGGCCGGTGGTCAGACGCGCTGGTGGTGGCGGAAGTTTCGCTAGCTGTACTGCTGCTGGTTGGTTCGGGACTTCTCGTCAAGAGTCTGCTTCGTTTGCAACGAGTCGATCCGGGTCTGGTCACTGAGAATCTGACTAGCGTTGAAGTCGATCTCTCAGCCGCTTATCAAGAGCCGGGGCAGGCAGCGAACTTCTATCGGGAACTGGTCCAACGGATCGAAACGAAGCCTGGCGTTCAAGCAGTAAGCTTCAGCACGCAACAACCGCTCAGCGGCAACGCGGGTAACGATCCGTTTGCGATTGAGGGAAGGCGTTTGGACCCCGCGAATCTAACGACCGCTGGTTGGCAACTGGTTGGTCCGAATTATTTGCAAACGCTTGGCGTTCCACTCGTCAAAGGCCGCGATTTTACGGTTGATGATATGGCTCCCGGCGCCACACCGGTCGCGATTATCAATCAAAAGATGGCCGCGCGTTTTTGGCCCAACGAAGATCCAGTCGGAAGAAGAATCACGCTCGGACTGCCGCGGCCCGAGAATCCGTGGGTGACAATCATCGGGATCGCGAAAGACACACCTCATCGCGCGCTCGATTCGCAACCGGAACCCGACTGGTATCTTTCACAGACTGTCGCGCCGCAGCGTCATCGTTACATGCTTGTGCGCAGCGTTCTTCCACTTTCAACATTGACGAGTCTCATCCGAAGCGAGCTCACGGCTCTCGATCCG
>DATNJO010001031.1:0-4322 GCA_035603895.1 Pyrinomonadaceae bacterium | reverse complement strand
CGGTTCTTCTGGTCTTTCATAGCCGCCATTTTTATTTTCGGTGTCGGCGCGACTTATGCGATCTACGAAGGCATCGAAAAACTAAGGCACCCGCACCCGCCGGTGAATCTCTTTTGGGCGTACGCGATACTGGGTCTCTCGTTTGCACTGGAGTCCGGATCGATCGGGCTCGCGATCTATCAGGAAGTGAAAGAGGCGCATCACGAGGGTTTGAGTTTTGCTGAATACTTGCGGGAGTCGAAAGACCCGACCGCAAAGACCGTGCTCTTTGAAGACTCTGCGGCGTTGATCGGTATCATCATCGCTACCACCGGACTGATATTGACCGAGTATCAGGTTGGTGGTGCGGCGGGCGCTTACTGGGACGGTGTTGCCTCGATTTGCATCGGACTGGTGCTGGCCGTTGTCGCCTTCGTACTTGCGCGAAGTGCGCGCGGCCTCCTCCTGGGTGAAGCGGCAACCCCCAAGACACTGGCGGCGATCAAACAGGCAATTGAAAGCCACCCGAACGTTGAACGAGTCGTCGAGTTGCTGACGATGCATCTGGCACCGAAGCAGATTCTGATTAATGCACACGTGCAACTGCGGCCGGATTTGGTCACCGGCGACATCGAAAAGTCGATCAGTGAGATCGAAGAGCGGATCAAGAGCGCCGAGCCGAAAGTTGAAATGATGTTTCTGGAAGCTGCACGAGGTGACACGGTTGATGGTCACCGACAGATCGCTGAGCATATAGGCTGACGAGCACGGGGTTGAATTTCGAATAGTGTGGAGAAACTAAGTTGCTGTCGCTACGCCGAGCATCAGGGACCCACAAATTTGATAACACGACGAGATGTTACTGCTACTGCCATACACCGAGTATTTGAGACGAGTCGTTGAGCCGCGCAACATCGCGGACATCGTCTTTGTTTTTTTGCTTGTGTATGCAGTTTTGAAACTCCTGCGCGGCACTCGCGCCGCGCCCATGGCCGCCGGAATCGCCGCTCTCGTTTTTCTCTACTGGCTTTCAATCAAACAGGATCTCGCCACGCTCGAGTTCGTTCTCAGCAACGGACTGCTCTACATCGGTATCGCCATCATCGTTCTGTTCCAGTCGGAAATCCGGCAGGCGTTGATAACGTTTGGGAATCGCTTTCGCATGCCGTTCTCGCGTCATCGCGGACAATTTGGCGAAGGCGTTTATGACGAAGTGATACTTGCAGCGACCACGCTAGCCTCGACAAAAACCGGTGCGCTGATCGTGATCGAACGAAACGTCGGTTTGAAGAACGTCATCGACGGCGGCGTGCAACTCGATGCGGAACTCAGTTACGACCTGCTTTTGAGTATTTTCAACACGGCGAGCCCGTTGCACGACGGCGCGGTTGTCGTTCGACGGCATCGGATCGCCGCGGCTTCGTGCTTTTTGCCGTTGACGCTCAATCCGCGTCTCTCGCGAGACTTGGGCACGCGACATCGTGCGGCAATCGGCGTCACTGAAGACACGGATGCAGTGGCGGTCGTGGTCTCCGAAGAAACGGGACTGCTCTCGTTCGTGCAAAGAGGCGAAATCAAACGCGGCCTCGATGCGACCAAGCTACAGCAAGCAATTTTGGATGCGCTGGGTTTGCTGCCAAAAAAAGAGAAGGAACTGAAGAAGACAGCCGATCAGGACGCGGAAGAGATCGCGCCCGTTTGAGCTCAGGGCGCGCGCTTTGAGTTCAAGCTTTAGCTTGTCCGTAAAGCAACTGAAGAGCAACCTAGGTTGAACTCAAAACGTTCAACTGAAAACGAGGCTTATGCCATTCCAGGACGTAGACGAAATTGATGAGACGACAGCTCCGCCGGCGCCGCCGAGCCGCTTGGACAAGCTGCTGCGCCGGATCTTTATTGAAGACTGGAGTCTGAAGCTGCTCTCGCTCGCCATCGCGCTCGTCCTCTGGCTGCTCGTCACTGGACAAAACCAACCCGTAACAGCACACGTCAACGTCCAGCTCAATTTCATTCGTCCGCCATCACTCGAGATCAGCAACGATCCGCCTCGCTCAGTCGATGTGATGCTTACCGGCAGCCGAAACAAGTTAGACGATCTGACCACGCTCGATCTCGTCGCTACGGTCGACATCAGCGATCAGCGCGCGGGCGAACGAGTCCTGCGACTCGCCGATAAGGCACAGATTTCGTTGCCGCAGGGCGTGAAGGTTGATGGCTTTCAACCGAGTGCGATTCCGGTTCGTCTTGAACCGATCGTTGAACGGCAGGTTCCGGTTGAGCCGAAGCTGGAAGGCCAGGCCGCAAATGGATACGAAGTTTATGGCGCTCGTCCGAATAAAGGATCGGTAACATTGCGCGGGCCGGAAAGTCGCGTTGCTGCACTGCAAAAAGTTCGGACGGAAACGATCTCGCTGGGTGGGCACAAAGATAGTTTCCTGGCGACGAACGTGGCGATCGATGTGCCCGATCCTAAGGTCGACTTGATCGATCCGGTCGTGAATGTGGAGGTCGACATCGGCGAGCGTCGCGTTGAGAAGAGTGTTTCCGGTGTTGCGGTGACAGCGGCTGACGGAAGTCGCGTGCAACCGGCGAGTGCTTCGGTGACGGTGCTTGGGCCGTCGAGTATGGTGGATTCGTTGAAAACAGAAGATCTGAAAGTCATTGTCGACGGCAATGGACCAAAGCTCCAATTGCCGCCGGCGTTAAATGGAAAAGTTATTATGAAGTCGATTCAGCCGGGCAGTTTTCTCATAGTCAAATAATGAAGGCTCTTTTCGGAACCGACGGGATTCGCGGCGAGGCCGGGCGTTTTCCACTCGACGCAGCCACAGTCAAAATAATCGGATTTTCGCTGGCAAGCCACCTTGCCGAAACCATCAAAGAACCAGCCATCGTCATCGGCAGAGACACGCGCGAGTCGGGCGAATGGCTCGAGCAGGCGTTGATCGAAGGCGCCACACACGCGGGCCTGAAGTGCCTTTCTGCGGGTGTGATCACAACTCCAGGTGTCGCGTACCTGACTCGTCACTTAAAAGCCAACGCGGGAGTGGTAATCAGCGCTTCACACAATCCATACCAGGACAATGGAATCAAGATCTTTTCGGCGTCAGGACAGAAGATCGACGATGCCCTTGAGCGCCAAATTGAGCGGGACGTAGAGAAGGGATTTCAGAACATTGATTCCAAAAACCCCCTTTCTAAAGCCTCAACCAGCTTACGCTACGATTACCTGAACTTTCTCACCAACGAGATCGCCAACGATTTATCCCTCCACGGCCTTTCGATCGTCGTCGACTGCGCAAACGGCGCCAGCACTGAGTTCGCCCCAAAATTATTCGAAACGCTCGGCGCCCGCGTGATCGCGATCAACGACAAACCCGACGGCCGCAACATCAATCTCAACTCCGGTTCGCTACACATCGAGTCGCTCATGGAAGCCGTCGCCAAAGAGAACGCCGATCTCGGGGTAGCCTTCGACGGCGACGCCGATCGCTCGCTCTTTGTAGACGAGAAAGGCGGCTTCGTCGACGGCGACGCAACACTCTGGGTGCTCGCAAATCACCTGCGGTCGCACGGCCAGTTGAAAGACGACACGGTCGTAGCAACGGTCATGAGTAACGTAGGTCTCGAAATCGCGTTTCGCGCGGTCGGAATCAAACTGATCCGCACCGACGTTGGCGACAAATACGTTCTCGATGAACTGCTGTCCCGCCGCGCGAGTCTCGGTGGCGAACAGTCGGGACACATCATCATGCCGGCCCTGAGCCTGGCGGGCGACGGCATGATCACCGCGCTCTGCCTGCTTCGTGCCCTCCGCGAAAGCGGCCAGCCGCTGACCGCCGCGACCGCCGGTTTTCAGCAATACCCGCAAGTCCTCGTGAATGTTCGCGTCCGGGAAAAGGTCCCTCTGGATCAGATTCCCGCCGTGGACGCCGCGGTTCGAAGCGTTGAGGAACGCCTTTCGCACAAGGGTCGACTGCTGCTTCGTTACTCGGGAACGGAGGCGCTCGCGCGCGTCATGATCGAAGGCGAGAACCAGTTTGATATCGAAGACTACGCGAACCGGATCGCAGACGCGATCAAGCAAGAGATCGGGGCGTGAGTAAGCTCAGTTTGAAATTTCTACACACTTACCTAAGAAATTTCTACATGCTTCACTGCTCCATCGACCTCGGGTCAAGTGTCCCCAGCGTCTTGCCACGGCATTTTTCTAGGTAATCCGACTTAGTTCAAGGCTCTGGAAAAAGACTGTTGCACGGCACGGGCGTTGCGATGTATATTGTGGGGCAAGAGAGACGGTTGGTGGATCCTCCGTCTCAAGTGGTTGCTGGGGTGAGGACAGTAAC
>DATNJO010001030.1:0-8627 GCA_035603895.1 Pyrinomonadaceae bacterium | reverse complement strand
GGTTCCGTTTCTCAAAGTTCTTGGTGTTGAAGTTGAATCCGTCGGGCCGGGATCGGCGACGCTGCTGCTTCCGGTCCGCGAAGAGTTAATGCGCAACGACGGGATTCTTCACGGAGGAGCGGTTGCTTCCGTGATCGATTCCGCGTTTGCGTTTGCGATCATTCCGCTGCTCGGCGACAACGAGCGCACCGTCACCATCGATATGACGATTCATTACCTGCGCCCCTTGAGTGGTGGGGTCACGAAAACTGTTGCGCGCGTGGTGCGCGCCGGGCGCCGCGTAATCACGGTTTCAGCGGAACTTTTCGACGAAAACGGCAAGCTCGCGGCCACCGCACTCAGCACCTACCTCCGCATGGTATCGGCCACAGACAAACACGGATAACACAGACTCATTCAATTTACTCAGTCCGTGTTATCCGTGTTTGTCTGTGGCCGATAGATCGCGCATCATAGCGACGATGGACGATCTCAGGAAGTTTGCGCGTTACTTTCGTAAGTACAAGCTCCAGTTAACTATCGGTATCGCCTGCATTCTCGCCAGCGTAGTCGCCGGCCTGTTCATTCCTCTAATCGTTGGCCAGGCAGTTGACGAAAACTGGGGGCAGGTTACCTGGTCGAAACTCACAGTCTCCGCCATAAAGGTGCTGGGCGCTAGCGTTGTCAGCGGACTCTTTCTGTTTCTGCAACGCCGCATTCTGATCGGCATGTCGCGCAACGTCGAGTACGACTTGCGCAAGGATTTTTACGAACACCTCGTTAACCAGCCGCTCTCCTTCTTCCACGAGTATCGCGTCGGCGACTTGATGGCGCGCGCGACGAACGATCTGTCTGCGGTGAGACAGCTCGCCGGACCGATGATCATGTACACGTTGCAGACGGTCTTCGTGGTCGTACTCGTGCTGCCGTTGATGGTCATGCTCAACTGGTGGCTCACGCTGCTGTTGTTTGTGACGATGCCGCTCGTGTCGTTGACGGTCAAGTTTTTCGGGCAGCAGGTACACACGCGGTTCGAGAAGATTCAGGAATTCTTCGGGCAGATCACGGCGCGCGCGCAGGAAAACTTTACTGGCGTGCGCGTGGTGCGCGCGTATGCGCAGGAAGAAGCGGAGATGGCGGCGTTCAATCGGCTCAACCGCGAGTACGCAGAGCGCAATCTCGGTCTGGTGCGGATCGATGCGCTCATGCGGCCGTTGATGACGTTTCTGATCGGCGTTGGGTTTGTGCTGATTATTTGGGCGGGTGTTCCGCTCGCTGTGCGCGGCGAGATTTCCGTTGGTGAGTTCACGATGTTCAATATGTACCTGACGCGGCTGATCTGGCCGTTGATTGCGTTGGGCTACGTCGTGAATCTCTATCAACGCGGCACCGCGAGTTTGAAACGAATCAACGCCATCATGAGGATCGAGCCGGCGATCGCGGATGAGCCGGGGACGACCGAGCAGCCGCCCATCAAAGGCGAGATCGAATTTCGCGATCTGACTTTTCGCTATCACCCAAACGACGAGCCGGTGCTGCGTGATGTGAACCTGAAGATTCCCGCGGGACACACTGTTGCCTTTGTCGGGCGCACCGGAAGTGGTAAGTCAACGATTGCTAATCTCGTTCCGCGTTTGATTGAGGCGCCGGAAGGCACGTTGTTCATTGATGGCCTTGCGATTCAGAAGTATCCGCTGAAACAACTGCGCGAGAGCATCGGTTATGTGCCGCAGGAGACGTTTTTGTTCAGCGATAGCGTGAAGGGAAACATCGCGTTTGGGGTTGAGAAGGCTGAGCCGGCGGACGTTGAATGGGCCGCGGAGATCGCGGGTTTATCGGATGACATTTCCGCATTTCCCGAGCGCTTTGAAACGCTGGTGGGTGAGCGCGGCATCACACTTTCCGGCGGACAAAAACAGCGCACCGCAATCGCGAGAGCGGTGTTGCGTGAGCCGAGGATTTTGATACTCGACGACGCGCTGTCGTCGGTTGATACTTACACGGAAGAGAAGATCCTGGCGCAACTTCGCGGCGTGATGCGCGACCGCACGAGTTTGATCGTGTCGCATCGCATTTCGACCGTGCGCGACGCGGATCTGATCTGTGTGTTGGACGAGGGACGGATCGTCGAGCAGGGAACTCACGAAGAGTTGCTGGCGTTGGAAGGTGAGTACGCGGATCTCTACGAGCGTCAGTTATTGGAAGAAGAGCTAGCGGCGACGTAAAGGTATTGTCGATTTTCGATTGCCGATTGCCGATTTGAACAACGAACTCGGGTCTGCGCAAAATCGGAAATTGGCAATCGAAAATCGGAAATGAACTGAATGTCTACGGCAGTAAAACAGTTTCACGAAGAAGAGGCGATCGGGAAGACTTACGATTTTCAGGTCGCGCGGCGGTTGCTCAGGTATCTCAGACCATACGTGCGTCTGCTCGTCCCGGCGCTTTTGCTCACGTTCGGTCTGAACCTGCTCGGCATTTTGCAGCCGAAGTTCACGGAGTATGCGATCGACTGGCACATCCTGCCGCGCAGACTCGACGGTCTCAATCTGCTCGTGGCTCTGTTCTTCGGTTCGCAACTGCTGCGACTGATCTTCTCTTACTATCAGTCGATCTTTCTCAACAGCGTCGGACAGTACGTGATGTTCGACATGCGGAAAGAGCTTTACGACAAACTGCAACATCAGGAAGTTGCTTACTACGATCGCAATCCCGTCGGACGAATCATGACGCGGCTGACGAGCGACGTCGATGCGCTCAACGAACTGTTCACGGCCGGCGTCACGGATCTGCTTGGCGACCTGGTGATGATCGTCGCGATCATCTCGGTGATGTTGTGGATGGACGTGCGGCTCACGCTCGTCACGCTTTTGACGGTACCGCTGTTGTTTGCAGCCACGACGTGGTTTCGCCGTGGCGCGCGTCGTGGCTACGACCTCGTGCGTACACGAATCGCGCGTATCAATGCGTTTCTTCAGGAGCACTTCGCGGGCGCGCAGACGGTGCAGATCTTCAACGCGGAAAACAAGTCGCTGAACACGTTCGACGACATCAACAACGAGTATCGCCGCGCAAACATCGACACGATCTTTTATTACGCCGTGTTCTTTCCGCTCGTCGATCTCATCGGCGCCGTCGGCATCGCGCTGATTATCTGGTACGGCGGTTATCGCGTGATGGGCGGCGCACTGACGCTCGGCGCGCTGGTGGCGTTTATTCAGTATTCGCAGTCGCTGTTTCAGCCGATACGCGATATTTCCGACAAGTACAACGTGCTGCAAGCCGCGGTCGTCGCGTCGCACCGCATCTTCAAGACGCTCGATCTGCCGATCGCGATTCTGCCGCCGGAGAAGCCGTTGAAGGCCGATCGCGCGCGCGGGCGCATAGAGTTTCAGAACGTCTGGTTTGCTTACAAAGACGAAGATTGGGTTTTGAAAGATGTGTCGTTCACGGTTGAACCGGGACAGTCGATCGCGCTTGTAGGCCACACGGGTTCGGGTAAAACGACGATCACAAACTTGTTGATGCGGTTCTACGATATTCAGCGTGGACGCATACTGCTCGACGGCGTCGATCTGCGCGATTGGGATCTGCGTGCGTTGCGGGAGAATTTCGCGGTCGTGTTGCAGGAAGTGTTTCTCTTCAGTGGCACTGTTGAAGGAAACATTCGTCTCGGCCGCGAGGAGATCACTGAAGATCGAGTGCGTTGGGCCGCGCAGGAAGTACACGCCGACGGGTTTATCAATCGTTTGAAAGGCGATTACAAAGCGGAAGTTCGCGAACGCGGCGCGGGGCTCTCGGTGGGCCAGAAGCAGCTCATTTCCTTTGCACGCGCGCTCGCATTCGATCCGGCGTTGTTGATACTCGACGAGGCGACGAGCTCGATCGATACCGAAACGGAGCAACTAATCCAGCGGGCGATCGAACGTGTGATGCGCGACCGCACGTCGATCGTAGTCGCGCACCGTTTGTCTACCATTCAAAATGCTGATCGGATCATCGTCCTGCACCACGGCGAGATCCGCGAGCAGGGCACGCACCAGGAGTTGTTAGCCGAGCGGGGACTCTATTGGAAACTCTACAAACTTCAGTACGCCGACCCCACCTACCGCGAAGCCGTCACTTAGCAGCGGGCGCGCCCGCGCGCGTTTTCAAGGGCACTAGACTCTCGAAGGATTTGTAGATCGCCAGATACATCTGCGTCTCGCGTGGGATGAGGACGCGCCAGTTGTCGCCACCGCGCTTTAGATAGCCGGGCAGCTTTGCGGCGTTGGAGTTATAACCGGCCGCCAGCAATTCCGCAGGCGTCGCAATCTTGGCCCCGAGCGCGTATTGCACTTCGTCGCTTGCGGTCAGGTCACTCCACGTGTCGTTCATGTAAAGCAGCATCGCCTGTAACGCGTTCGCGTGGTTGCGCATTCCGGTCACAAAATCCGGAATCAAACCAACGCCCGGATGCCGCGCGCGCACGAGGTTGTAAGCCCACGGAATCATCTGCACCATGCCGCCCGCGCCCGCACTGCTCACCGAAAAGCGATACGTATCGAGCTCGTTCAAGGCAAACAACGAATAAATCTCTTCGTAAAGCGCGAGCCGATTTTCGGCACGGAACCGTTCGTGATCGACGTGCTCGACCAAACACAGCCGTTCAGCAACATCAACAATCTGCGGCGAGATCGTCACACCACGATCGCGCAAACGCGTAACGGCGAGATCGAGCATGTTGCGCACGTACGACTGCCCCGATCTCACGAGGTCATTCGATAGCAGCGCTGGATGCGCTGACGTGTAATACGCCATTTCAAGAAAGCGCCCGTTTCTCTCAATTGGGTATTCGATCGTCAGAGGCACGAGCGACTGTCCCGCCGGAGTAAAGATCGTCAAGGCCGTGTTGACGCCATTCGCTCGCAACACACGCACGTTCACGTTTGTTCCCAACGAAGAGACGGTGTTTATTTCCGCGCCTTTGGTCAGAAACGTTTGCTTGGAAATCGTAATCAGGTGGGTCCTGGCGGTGTCGCGATCGAGTGCGGCGATGATTACAAACTCGATTGACGGGGTGCTCATCGCGGTTGTCTTCGGGCGCGTTTTCAAAAAGCGCTGCGCTTCACCGATGCGCGACTGAATCAGCGACGGGGTCAGATACGTCAACGGCAGCATCGTCGTGCTCTTTGGAGCTTCTGCGGCAGCGGCTGCAACGCCACCCGGCAACGGCACGTTGGGATTGATCGCGGGCGGATTAATCGTCGGGTGCGTAACTGTACGCGGCCGTACGTTTTGTTCGGGACTACTCTCCTGGGCCTGAATTGGCGTAGTGGAAAAGACGAATAGGGCAAGAAGGATGACAAGAATTCTGATTTTCATGGCTTCTCCGGGAGAGCTGCGGACCAAAATATGCTCGCCGGGGGCGTGGTGAGCGCTGGGTTAGATTCGCGCATCCTTTCAAGAGTTGTCAACTGTTTTGTGAGTTTCAGAACAGGTTTCTCGCAAAGCCGCTAAGGCGCAAAGGAAGAAGTTGACATCGATTTTCTTTGCGTCTTTGCGCCTTTGCGGGAAATATTTTGTATACTCTTTCCCCGATTAAACTCACTGCGTTGTCTCCAGGAAATAGAAGGGAGCATTGTGATGCCATTTAACCCACTGACCCGATTTGTACTCGTGTGCCTAATCACAACAGCCATATTTATGATCCAGACTAACAAATACCCGGTGGCCAGAAAGGCCGATCAGGTCGACGATTACCACGGTGTAAAAGTCGCCGATCCCTATCGCTGGCTCGAAGACCTCGACTCGGAAGAAACGCGCCAATGGGTCGAGGCGGAAAACAATCTGACATTCGCGTTTCTCAACGCGATCCCGCAACGCGCGGCGATTCGCGAACGACTGACCAAACTCTGGAATTTCGAGAAGTACGGCGTGCCGTTCAAAGAAGGCAATCGTTACTTCTACACACGCAACAGCGGCTTGCAGAATCAATCGGTGCTTTACACCGTCACGTCACTCGACGCGCAGCCGCAGATGATTCTCGATCCGAACACGTTATCCACCGACGGCACGGTCGCTGTTTCGGGACTGCAAGTGAGTCCTGACGGCAAACTGCTTGCTTACAGTCTTTCGGCGTCCGGCTCTGACTGGCAGGAATGGAAAGTTCGCGACGTCGAAACCAGCAAAGATCTTTCAGACCATCTGAAGTGGGTGAAGTTCTCCGGCGTGTCGTGGACGCGCGACAACAAGGGCTTCTTTTACAATCGTTACGACGAACCAAAAGCAGATGCCCTGAAAGCCACCAACTATTTTCAAAAAGTCTACTACCACAAACTCGGTACGCCGCAGGCTGAAGACGTTCTCGTTTACGAACGTCCCGATCAAAAAGATTGGCTGTTTGGCGGCTCAGTCACCGAAGACGGCAACTACCTGATCGTCACCATCTATCAGGGCACGGACACCAAAAACCGCGTCTACTTCAAAGATCTCAAAACGAAAGACGCGCCTGTCGTGAAACTGCTCGACGACTTCGACGCCGCCTACACTTTTGTCGGCAACGAAGGCTCGCGCTTCTGGTTTCAGACTGACCAACAAGCTCCACGCGGTAAATTGATCGAAATCGACGTCGCGAAACCCGAGCGCGCGAACTGGAAAGTCGTCGTACCCGAAAGCAAGGAGACGCTTCAGGCGACTTCGTTCGTCAACCACAAGTTTGTCCTTAACTATCTCAAGGACGCTTACACGCAGGTTAAGATTTACGACACGAACGGAAAGTTTCTGAACGACATCACGTTCCCCGGCATCGGCACCGCTGATGGCTTTGGCGGCAAAGCGACGGACAAGGAAACGTTCTACGCTTTCACCGGATTCACGACGCCGGCCACGATTTATCGTTACGACTTTACGACCGGCAAGAGCACTGTCTTTCGTCAACCCAAAGTCGACTTCAATCCAAACGAATTCGAAACCAGGCAGGTCTTTTACACGAGTAAAGATGGCACAAAGGTGCCGATGTTTATCACTCACAAGAAAGGCTTGAAGCTCGACGGCAACAACCCGACTTACCTTTACGCCTACGGCGGATTCAACATCTCGTTGACGCCCGCGTTTTCAGTCGGAAATCTCGTGTGGATGGAGATGGGCGGCGTTTACGCGCAACCGAATCTGCGTGGCGGTGGCGAGTACGGCGAAGAATGGCACCAGGGCGGCATGAAGCTCAAGAAACAGAACGTGTTTGACGACTTCATCGCCGCGGCCGAGTGGTTGATCGCGAACAAGTACACGTCAACACCGAAACTCGCGATCGGCGGCGGCAGCAACGGCGGACTATTGGTCGGTGCGGCAATGACGCAGCGTCCTGATCTGTTCGGCGCGGCGATTCCCGCGGTCGGCGTAATGGACATGCTGCGGTTTCAGAAGTTCACGATCGGTTGGGCGTGGGTTTCGGATTACGGCTCGTCAGACAATGCGGACGAGTTCAAGGCGTTGTACGCGTATTCACCGTTGCACAACATCAAGCCCGAAACTTCGTATCCGCCGACGATGGTCACGACCGCGGATCACGACGATCGTGTTTGGCCGGGACACAGCTTCAAGTTTGCAGCAGCGCTTCAGGCTGCGCAGGCAGGCGATGCTCCCGTGTTGATTAGAATTGAAACCAAGGCCGGGCACGGCGCTGGAAAACCGACCTCGAAGATCATCGAAGAGGTCGCCGACCGGTGGGCATTCCTGATGAAAACCTTGAACATGAAGAGTAGTTAGTCCGTGTGAGTCTGTGGCTCACTGAGACCAGGGCGTGGGCTTTCGCACCCAGCGGAAGCCCCGCAGCTTTTCGTGCAACTCTTTCGGCAATGGACCCGCATCGCTCGCTCCGATGTTGGCTTCAACATTCGACAACTTCCGCATTCCCGGAATAATCGTACTCACATCTTCGTTCCCTAAGATGAAACGCAACGCGAGCTCCGGCATCGTGATGCGCGTTTCGTGTTCGCGGTTCCATTCCTCGAGCAGCTCCTTGATTGCCTCTGCTCGTTCCACACTCGGAATGAGGTTTTCCGGAACGAAGTAAGTGTTGCGCCAATCGCCTTCGGGCCACTTGCTGTCTTTCGTTATCGTGCCGGTTAACGTTCCTTCATCAAACGGCACACGCGCGATCACCGCGACGTTCATCTCGCGGCAAGCCGGGAAGAGATCGTCTTCCGGATTTTGATCGAAGATGTTGTAGATCACTTGCACGGCGTCGATCTGGCCGCTGCGCACCGCACGCACACCATTCCACGGTTCCCAACGATTGATACTGATGCCAATGGCGCGGATCAGTTTCTGGCTGCGCAGATCGTCGAGTTTGTAGAACCAGCGATCGTCGCGCATCCATTCGTCGTTCCACGTGTGAAACTGCATCAGGTCAAACGAGTCCAAATGCGCGTTCTCGAGACTGCGATGCACGTACTCTTCGACGTGATCCGGCGGAAACGATTCCATCAACGTAGATTCAGGCGGCGCCGGCCACTTCACTGTTTTGGGTGGAATCTTGGTGGCTGTGTAGAGATGTTTCTCGGGATTCGATCTGACGATCTGGCCCAACAGATTCTCGCTGCGGCCATTGCCATAAGCGTAGGCCGTATCGAAAAAATTGCAGCCGAGATCAACTGAAGCCTGAAGCG
>DATNJO010001029.1:0-6932 GCA_035603895.1 Pyrinomonadaceae bacterium | reverse complement strand
GTTACTTCACTATCCTCAGCGATCCTGACGGACATCTGGTCGAATTTACCCACGGACAACCGATCGAGGGTTTGTCGTGAAACTAAATCCACCCTCAGCAGCCGAACCAGAATCATTACTGTTTTCCGGTGCTATAATCCGCATACTTATGAGTCCACTGTTTGATGAAGTACAAAAGCAAGCACAAATGCTCACGGTTCAAGAAAAGGCTGCTCTGGCACATCAGCTTATTGAGGATCTCGACGCCTCTTTAGATGCTGATGTTGAACAGGCGTGGATTGCTGAGTCGCAGCGACGTTATCAGGCATATCTCAGTGGAGAGTTGCAATCTAAACCGGGTGACGAAGTGATGGCCAACGCGCGAAACCGACTGAAATGATCGGCTATCGCTTTCTTTCCGTAGCAGAAGAGGAGATGTCGGAAGCGGCCGTCTTTTATGAGTCCAGGACTCCCGGTCTAGGCACAGACTTTCTTGAAGACGTGCAGCAGGTGATCACCAGATTGCGCGTGCATCCGGAGGTCGGATTCGAAGTTGCCGGTGGTTTGAGGAGCGCGTTACTACGGCGGTTTCCGTTCAGCCTGATCTATTCTTTAGAACCCGGCGAACTTTTGATTGTCTCTGTCGCACACCATCGGCGTCGTCCTGGTTATTGGCGCACACGTTCGTAATGACAGCAAAAACTCTCAACGTCTATGTCGCACTGCTGCGGGGGGTTAATGTGGGCGGCAATAATATGATTAATATGGGCAAGTTGAGGGAGAGTTTTGAGAGGATGGGATTTGAGAAGGTCGCGAGTTATATCAACAGTGGAAATATTATTTTTAAGACGAAAGAAGCCGACGCGCGGAAGCTGGAGAAGAAGATCGAGCAGATGCTCGCGAAAGAGTATGAGCTCGGGTCGAAGGTTGTGATTCGTAGTCTTGATGAGATGAAACAACTGGTAGAGAGCCTGCCGCGAAGTTGGGGGGGCGACAGTAATCGTCGCTACAACGTGATCTTTCTCCGCCATACGATCGACTCGGAAGAGATACTGAAAGACGTCCCCGTCAAGGAGGACCTCGAAGAGGTTGTGTATCTCCCGGGGACGCTCTTGTGGTCGGCACACGTTGACGCACTGAACCGTACTAACATGCTCAAACTCGCTAGCCGGAAGATTTATCAGGACATCACCGTCAGGAACACCAACACTACGAAGAAGCTGTACGAGTTAATGAAGAAAGCCGCCGAAGACTGATCGCGCTTTAACAAAGAAATGTTGAAACGTTTCCTGAGTGTAATTTTCATTCTCATCAGCGTTGGACCAGCCCTGGCCCAACGTGGTAATACCGTCGATAAAAGCGCACACTACCTCTTTTACATCAGCGGCTACATCGTGGCCGAAGGCAACACGCGACCGACCAGTCCGCAGTTTGGCGTCTACGAGTACGAGAAGATTTTAGAGTCGTTCAAAGAGCGCGGCTTTGTCGTCATCAGCGAGGCGCGCAAACAGAGCCGCGAAATCGAACCTTACGCCGCGAAGGTTACCGCACAGGTCAAACAGTTACTCAAAGCCGGCGTTCCGGCAAAGAACATCACTGTCGTCGGCGCGTCTCAAGGCTCGTGGATCGCGATGCTCGTCTCGACTCACGCAGCGAATCGCGATCTGAACTTTGTGTTCATCGCCGCTTGCGCTGCTGACGATGGACTTTTGCAGTCGATGAATCTGCACGGCAACGTTCTCTTCATTTCAGAACGCACCGACAAGCCGGGCTCGTGCCAAAGGTTTCGCGACGACGCGAAGGGAATCAACGACTACAACTCAATCGAAGTCAACACCGGACTGAAACACGGTTTTCTCTACCGCCCGATGAAAGAGTGGATCGAGCCGTCGGTCGAGTGGGCGCAGCGCTCTCGATAGCCGCCAAAACTGTTACATTTTCCAAAACTCACGTATGCTTAGCGCATCATCCGTTTACTCACCGGGAGCAAATCATGAGTGACCGCAAATATCGCCACCGCGGCTACATGGATAACAATCAGGAGCCGCAGCGGCCAAGAGGCCAATCCCCACAATCGAAACCTCGCGAAGCGCCGCGCGATCGTGAAGGTCCACGTTCGCCAAAAATGATGGCCTTTGGTGAAACAGTGAAGTGTAGCTCGTGTGGTGCAAAAGCTCCGACGCAGATCAACGGTGAGACCACTTGTCCGAACTGCAAAGCCGATCTGCACACGTGTCGCCAGTGCACTTACTTCGATCCGAGCGCCCGCTTCCAGTGCAGCAAAACGATCACTGTGCGCATCGCTAACAAGAACGCGCGCAACACCTGCGAACTGTTCGCGCCACGCACCGTCGTCGAACGTCAAACGTCTTCAGGCGCGCCGACCGACGCGCGTCAGGCATTCGCGAACCTGTTCAAGAAATCTTAGTGCCGGTGGTATCAACATGAAGAGATTTGTATTCAGGATCTCCGTCGCCGCCGCAGCATGCGCTGTCGGACTTGCAGTTGCGAGCATTTATCGTCTCGACAAAGCGCAGACCATCGCCCCTATTGCTATGCCGATCGCCGAACTGCGGCCAGGCACTGACTGTTTTCCAGGAAAATCGCAGGAGTTTACCGCGAGCAGTAATTCATCGTATTTTCCGCGACGGCTACTGTCTCAGGATGAATGGCGCGATCAATTCAAAACCGACTGGTACGCAAAACATCTTGGAGCGATGGATGAAGCACCGCTCTCCTTTCCCGACGAACAGGTACGCGAGAGCTATCGCTTTCTTTGGCTGCGCTCGTTTCATCATCCGGTAGGTGTCCGTCTCTGGAAGACTGAGATGGACCAATTCATTACCGTGAACGAGTTGAGTGGAGCAGGCGGTTACGAGCCGGGCACTTCTATCCTGAAATCGCAACGAAGACTCAGTCAAAGCGAATGGGATGCTTTCAAGCGCCTGCTTGAGTACTCATGCTATTGGGAGCAGCCCACTGATGCGGACGACGCCGGATTGGACGGAGCGCAATGGCTTCTTGAAGGTTTCAGAGAGGGTCGTTATCACCTCGTCGTTCGCTGGACTCCGCAAAAAGGAAGTTTTCGCGAAGCTTGTCTTTACATGCTCAAACTTTCCCGCCTGAAAATCGATACGAAGACTGAACCTCTTTACTAACTACGGAGTCCGCCTCAGCCAAATCATGTCGCGCATTGTGAAGTCGGATCGCGATCTGTCGTTCAGGTCAACGTAACGAGGTGAGATGAACGACGTGTGCGGCTCGTAATCCAAACGGTTTTGATCGAGCCCGCGAAGTTGTCCTCCACTCACCTGCGTCTTGAACGTCTTGACAGGTTGGCCGTTGGCTTTGACGATGAACGCGATCTCGCCGTTGAGCTTGGTGAGATCGGCAAGCGTGAGCCATTTGTTCTTCGGCAACGTTGGCATGTAGAGCTCGTGACGTTCGTAGAAATACCAATCCATCGTATCGGGAACCACTGGTCCCCGGCTCGCGGCGATCTCTTTGCCGTTGTGAACTACGTGGACCGTGACTTTGGGCCGGGTCATTCCCGACGGCAATTCACGCGTGCTTAGCCACCAGTTGAACTGCAAAGGATTTTCGGGCTGGTCTGTGATCGCGGCGACGAAGGCCAGGTCTTGCCACGGACCCGAGCGGACAAACGACTTGCCCGGCTTAAACGGATCGCTACTGTTTTCTTCCTTAAGACTAAAGGGAAGTTTGGTGATCGTGTCGTTGCCGATCTTCACTGCCATCACGAAGTCGCCACTCTGTGCCACCTTTACGTTTCCCGGATTGCCGGGCGCGGGACGAAATACTGCGAACGCAGGAAACTTTTCGAGCCGTTCGAGTCTGAGCGGAACACTGGACACGACTTCACCGCTTGCCTTCGTGATCGTGAACGTTGCAGGCTCGTTGCCCGCAGGCGGGAAAACTACTTCGAGTCCTTCAACGAGAAAGCCGCCTGTCGCTTCGTAGAAGCGCATCGACAGAAGCGACTCGTGTTCGATTGCTGGTCGATTTGTTTGCGCGAACGCGGCGTTGACAGTGAAAAGCAAAAACGAAGCAAGAACGAAAAGGTCTTTTGTGAGTCTGAAAGGGTTTTGCATTCGCACACTATACAGAGTTTTTTGACCGGATTGCAGGATTTACAAGAGTGTGGGCCTGTTCGAAAGCGTGAGCAAACGACAAGAGGCTTGCTTCGCTGAAGTTTGGACCAGCGATTTGCAAACCGATCGGCAGACCTGCGCGGGTGAAACCGCACGGAATGGAGATCGTGGGCCAGCCGAAGGCGTTGAAAGGTCGGGTGTTTCTCAACCATAGTTCACCGGCTGGTGACGGCGATAGCTCCAGCGCTTCACTGATCGTGATCGGCGGCACTGGACTGGTTGGCGTTACTAAGAAATCGACTTGCGAAAAGACTTCTCCGGCGGTGCGTCGTAAGCGATCGAGTTCCTGCCGGGCTTCGATGTAAGCGACAACGCCGATCTCTGTCGCGAGCTGTAATCGTTCGCGCATCCAGCGACCGTATAAGTGCGGTGACTCAGCAAAGTACTTCGCATGTACCGCGTAAACTTCGGGCGCCTGCACGGCGGTTGGCGTGTCCGGTAAATCGACCTCCAAAACATCAGCAGACAACTCACGCAAGGTTTTCAGCGCTTCATTGAACGCGTTGTCGATCTCGGGATCGAGATCGTCGAAGAACGGCCGCCGCACAATGCCGATCCGTGGCTTCGTCCTGGCGTCGAGCATTTCAAACTTGTCAAAGCCGGCGATGGTCTGAAGCAGCAATGCGGTGTCAGTAACGTTGCGACAAAGCGGCCCGACATGGTCCAGTGACGGCGACAACGGAAACACGCCGCGCAAACTCACAAGTCCATACGTTGGTTTCAGTCCCACAATTCCGCAGAAAGCTGCCGGTTGCCGAACCGATCCACCGGTGTCTGTTCCGATCGCGCCAAAGCACATTCCGGTCGCCACAGCCGCCGCAGAACCACCCGAAGATCCACCGGCGATCCGATCGTTGTCCCACGGATTGCGAACCGGACCGAAATAGCTCGATGCAGACGTGCCTCCCCAGGCAAACTCCTGCATGTTCTGTTTACCGATCAGTATTGCGCCCGCATTCTTTAAGCGCCGAACGACTTCTGCGTCTTCACTCGGAATGCGATCGGCAAACAACGCACTGCCGCACGTTGTCCTCACACCGGCTGTGTCGAACAAATCCTTCAAACCAATCGGAATACCGTGCAGCGGTCCACGCCAATTGCCCGCGAAAATATCAGCTTCCGCCGCACGTGCCTCGGCCATCGCGCTCTCTTCAAGCACGGTGATGAACGCATTGATCTGCGGGTTAAGTTGCTCGATGCGGCTCAAACACAACGTCGTGAGCTCGACAGGCGAGATCTGTTTCCCGCGCAGCAAGCCGGAAGCGTCGGCGATACCGGGCAAAGTGTCACTCATTTTTCAGTAATGTTCGGCCACGGATTTACACAGACGAACACAGACCAGAACAGTTCTCTGTGTGTGGTCTGTGTTTGTCCGTGGCAAATACTACTACCGTTCGGGCAATCGCAGCGGCGCATCGACGTTCACGCGGCAGGGATCGCTGCGCCCGGATTGTCTGCGCGACGCGCGCATCGCGGCACTCAAAGTTCTTTCATCAAGTTTTGCCAGCGAACACTCGTCTTCTATCAAACGAAGTTGCAAAGCATTGATTTGCGAACGCAAGAGTTCCACGTCCTGTGCGCTAACGCCCCGCGACGCACCGCCCAGTCGAGACTGCTGTTCGATGTTACGAATGCTGGTGTCGATCTGATATAGGCGTTGTTCGAGTTGATTGAGGCGGGTTTCTAAACGGATGACGTCCTGTTGCGGCGGCGGAGCATTGTTTGCTCCTGCCGCGAAAGCAATTTTGAAAAGCGCCACTAAAGCCAAGCCTGCGATAACGGCCGCCAACGGTGCGCGCCAATGTAGTCTGCGATCCATATTTCTCCCCCTTTTTACCTTCGGGAGAAATATTAAGCAGGAGCGGCATCGAAACGCCACTCCTGCTCGGTTACT
This sequence comes from Pyrinomonadaceae bacterium, assembly GCA_035603895.1. GTDB lineage: Bacteria > Acidobacteriota > Blastocatellia > Pyrinomonadales > Pyrinomonadaceae > PSRF01. Next base: position 890 of record DATNJO010001029.1, on the reverse strand, counting down.
GCCGGTCGTGTAAAGCTAGCTATTGCTTGATCGTGATTATTCCATCGCCTTTAGCAAACTCGGCGAAGTCATAAGCCAGAAGCGGAAAGGATTTACAACCTTTCAGATTACCCGGAATGAGATCGGGCGAAGGGATTCCGATGTCGTCTTTGCGTTCCGCGTCGGTTGCCCACCAATGCATGAACGCACCGCGGTCGCCGGGAACTTCGGCGTCCTCAGGTATCCAACCACCTTGCTCCTGGGCGCAAAACGACCAACCGAACTTGTCAGACACTTCGACGCCGTCGTTGTCTTCGATCACCAGGCGTATCCATTGTCCGAGATAACGGGGAATGCTGGATTCGCGAACCATACCGGTGATTACGGCCTTGTTTTTCTCGATGGTCATCCCATCGATATCGGCCTTCATGGTAAACGGAAGTGACTCTTCTTCACGTGGCGGTCCTTCGTCGCCGTTAGGTTCTTTAAGTGCAACTTTAGCTTCGTCGGTAAACAGCATGTAGCCATTGGTACCGCCACGGGAGTCGTTGACAACGTCGAACTCGAGATATTTGGCGAGTCCATCGTCCATCACGAATTTGTATTTACCGTTGGCTGATCCGGCCTGGGCAGAAACCACGATAGGTGTTGCGAGTAACACGAGGGTAAGTATGAGAAGCGTGGGAAACGCTTTTGCAGGCATGAGAGAGTTAACTCCTTTTGAAAAAAAGATCAGATTGACCAATCCCTCGGGGGAAGGGGCGAATTTCGAAGGCGGGGTTTATAACACACGTGTCAACCCCTTGCCAATTAATCTGCCACTCAATACGCGTAAAGCGTGGCCAATAAGTTCACTCTCATGCGAAAAAAAGCGAGTAGTGCCCTGATTCGGAGCGCGGGCGGCTCGCCCG
>DATNJO010001028.1:0-4502 GCA_035603895.1 Pyrinomonadaceae bacterium | reverse complement strand
CTAAGTTGTTTTGAGCAGGGATCTAAATCCGATAGTTAACAATCTGCGCGAAACTATCCGCTTTCAAACTCGCGCCACCCACCAACGCGCCATCGATATCCGCTTGCGCCATCAAACCCTGAATGTTATCGGGCTTCACTGAACCGCCGTAGAGGATCCGCAACGCGTCTGCCGCGCCTGAAGAGTGCCTATCCGCGAAAACGCGCCGGATAAACGCGTGCATTTCCTGCGCTTGCTCCGGCGTCGCTGTGCGTCCCGTGCCGATGGCCCAAACGGGCTCGTAGGCGACGATGATACGGTCGAGATCTGACGGTGTCAACCCGCTAAGGCCGCCGACTAACTGCGCTGACACAACATCTTGCGCAATTCCATCCTCGCGCTGAGCGAGCGTTTCGCCTACGCACATAATAACCGTCAGGGCCGCAGCGAGTCCCGCCTGAACCTTAAGATTAACCTGTTTGTCGGTCTCCGAGTAGAACTGCCGGCGCTCTGAATGGCCGACTATTACATACGTGGCGCCCACGTCACGCAGCATAAAGGCGGCAACTTCACCGGTGTGCGCACCTTCTTCTTTCTCAGTCGAACAGTCCTGCGCTGATACTTTTAGGTTCGAGCCTTCAAGTCGATCGCATACGGTCTTCAAAGCGGTGAACACAGGCGCGATCACGACTTCACAGTGATTCGCGTTCGCCACGAGCGGCTTCAACGCCAGCGCAGTCTCAACCGACTCGCTGAGCGTTTTGTACATTTTCCAGTTTCCGGCGATTACAGGTTTGCGCATTTCAAGAACCTATTTATCGGATAAAGCAGAGACACCGGGAAGGTCGTCACCCGCCAAGAACTCCAATGTGGCGCCTCCACCGGTTGAAATGTGCGTGATGCGATCCGCAACGCCCGCACGTGTCACAGCCGCTACAGAATCACCACCACCCACGATCACAGTCGCACCGCGATCTGCCGCTTCCGCAACTGCGCGAGCCACACCAATCGTTCCTTCATCAAACGGCGGCTCTTCAAACACGCCCATTGGACCATTCCAAATGATCATGCGTGCGTCCTGGAGCGCAGCCGAGAAATGCGCCACGGTCTCAACGCCGATGTCCATTCCCACCAGTCCGATGTTCGTAAACTCGATCGGTATCGTCTTGGTGACGATCTTGTCTCCCTTAACCGGTTCGTAACTATCAACCACCTGGTGATCCGTCGGTAGCAGAAACTCAATTCCCTTCTCTTCCGCGCGCTTCTTGATCTGAAGAGCGGTTTCCAGCATCGCGTCTTCAACCAGCGACTTGCCCACCGTAAAGCCTTCCGCTTTCAGAAACGTGTAAGCCATCGCGCCGCCAATCAAAAGCTTGTCAACACCGCGATCGATCAACGCGTTGATGACCGGAATCTTGTCCGACACCTTCGCGCCGCCAAGTATCGAAACAAACGGATGTTCCGGATCGCTAAGAACTCGCCCGAGGTATTCGAGCTCTTTCTGCATCAACAACCCCGCCGCCGCTTTCGCAACGTGATGCGTGATGCCCACAGTCGAAGCATGTGCCCGATGCGCAGCGCCGAAAGCATCGTTCACGTAAACATCGCAAAGCGACGCTAACTGTTTCGCAAACCCATCGTCATTCTTTTCTTCCTCGGCATGAAAGCGAAGGTTCTCGAGCAGCGCCACGTCACCATCAGCCAAAGCATTGACGACAGCCACAGCCGGCTCGCCAACACAGTCCTCGGCAAACGCAACCGGTTTTCCCAACAACTCCGAAAGATGCTCGGCCACCGGTCGCAAGCTGTACTTATCGACACGTTGACCTTTGGGCCGGCCCAGGTGAGAAGCAAGGATCACACGCGCGCCCTGCTCGATCGCGTAATTAATCGTCGGCAGCGACGCGCGGATGCGCGTGTCGTCGTCAACCTTCCCATCCTTGATCGGAACGTTGAAGTCGACTCGAATAAAAACCCGTTGACGGTGAAGCGAAAGATCTTTGATCGAAAGCTTAGCCACTTTGACTTATAGGCCCTTCCCCGCAATGTACTTGATCAGGTCTCGCACGCGGCACGAGTAGCCCCACTCGTTGTCGTACCACGAAAGTACCTTCAACAGCCTGCCGCCAATCACTTTCGTATACTCCGCATCAACGATCGACGAATTCGGATTGCGTTTGTAGTCAATCGAGACCAACGGCTCTTCGGAGATATCAAGAATGCCAAGCAGCTCTTCGTTAGCGGCATCCTTGAAAGCGCGATTCACGTCTTCCGCCGTCGTTTCCGTTTCCAGATCCATCACGACGTCAACCAGCGAAACGTTCGGCGTCGGCACGCGCACGGAAATGCCGTCAAACTTTCCTTTCAACTCCGGCAACACCAGCGCAACCGCTTTCGCAGCGCCGGTTGAAGTCGGAATCATCGACAACGCTGCCGCCCGCGCACGCCGCAAATCCTTATGCGGCAGATCCAACAATTGCTGATCGTTCGTGTACGAGTGAATCGTCGTCATTTGCGCCGAACGAATACCAAACTTCTCGTGCACGACTTTCGCTACCGGCGCGAGACAGTTCGTCGTACACGACGCGTTCGAAATCACGTGATGCGCTGCCGGATCGTATTTGTCTTCATTAACGCCGAGCACGATCGTGATGTCTTCATTCTTGGCAGGCGCCGAGATGATCACCTTCTTCACCGGGCCGCGCATGTGCTTCCGCGCGTCTTCGGCTTTCGTAAAGATGCCCGTCGACTCAACCACTATTTGAGCGCCGACAGATTCCCAATCGATAGCAGCAGGATCGCGTTGCGAGAAAACGCGAAACTCTTCGTTGTCGACCTTGATTCCGTTTTCAGTCGCCGTGATGTCATGGTCCAAATTACCAAGTACCGAGTCATACTTCAGCAAGTGCGCGAGCGTTCGCGTGTCTGTCAGATCGTTCACAGCTACGAAATCTATGTCCGGATCGCCGAGCGCCGTGCGAAAAATGTTTCGTCCGATGCGTCCGAATCCGTTGATGCCAACCTTAACTGCCATTCTCAAAATCCTCCTGCCGTTCGGGGCACACGTCATGAGTTGTGCCGTTTTTGGGATTAGATCTGTTGCGATTGTGGGACACCAGTCTCGCCTTTCGCTGTTCGTAGTGTCAAGCGAGGTGTTAATGGCTAAGAATTGCGGGCGTATTTCATGAAACTGCCCTTCTACTGGTAACGTAGTAACCTGTTGCTGTGGCGGAACTTGGTTTGCCACAATGGGTCTGCCAGAATTCACGCGGACTTTCCCCTTCACATGCAGTGGGAACTGGAAGCAATTACAACTTGAAGGAGTTCTTGGTCTGATGTTTACTCGAATGTCTTATACGTTAGTTAGAACTGTAGTTCTCGCAGGCATGGTCTTCGTGGGCACGACTGCCGCAGTGGCGCAAACACCGCAGCAAACTCCGCGACCGACTCCGCCGCAAGGAGATCCGACGCGGCCACCGGGTACGACACCGATCCCCGGAAATCCGGTTCCGCAAAATCCGACTGCGCCGCCGGGACCTGTGCGGACGAGTCCCACTGCTCCGCCCGGAACTACGCCGGTACCGGCAGCTACTCCAGTCCCGCAACAACCGGCAGGCACGGTGCCGGGCGGCGACACCACGACGCAGGAACCAATTCGCGAACCAAACATTCCGCAGTTTCAGCCGCGCCCGTTGCCGCCAGTGCCAACCTTGAATCGGTTGGGTGTTGGTAGCGAATCGTTGCCACTGTCGCTCAACGATGCGATCAAGCGCGCGCTCGAAAACAACAACGACATTGAAGTGGCGCGCGATGACGTGCGCTTCGCCGAGACGCAATTACGTTCGCTCGAGGGTGTGTTCGATCCGGTGTTCTCGATCACGCCGCAATACGACAAGCGCATCTCGCCACAACAGAGTTCGCTCGGTGGCGGTTCTCAAACAGGTACTACCAGCACGACCACATACAGTTGGAATCCAGGCGTTTTGAAACAGTTTGGCCGCGGCGGTGGAAACTATTTCCTGGTGTTCGACAACCAGCACACCAACACCAGTAACAGTTTCAGCTTGCTGAATCCGTTCTACTCGTCGAACTTGTCGTTGACGTTTACACAGCCGCTGCTGCGGGATCGTTCAATCGACAACAACCGCCGGCAGATTCGCATTCAGCGCAAACGTCTCGATCAATCAGACGCGGATTTCCGCCAGCGAACCATCGACGTGATCACGCGCGTGCAGCAGGCTTATTGGGAACTGGTGTTCGCCTTGCGCGACCAGCAGAACCAGCTAGCAAACTTAAATCTCTCGCGCGAGAGTCTGCGCAACGTCGAAGCGCAGATCGCCGCGGGTGCGAAGGCGCCGCTCGAGCGCGCTGAAGTGCAGACCGAATTGGCGAATCGTGAGACTTCGTTGCTCACGGCGGTGCAGAACGTCGCAATAACCGAGAACAATCTCAAGGTTTTGATCTTCAAGGACCCAAACAGTCCCGACTAGTCGTCTCAGGTCACGCCGACGGATTCGCCGAAG
>DATNJO010001027.1:0-5034 GCA_035603895.1 Pyrinomonadaceae bacterium | reverse complement strand
GCAACGGTCATCAGCAAAACGGTCATCCGCTGCTGCATCGTGAGATCACCAATGGAGGCGGTGAGGAGATTTACGAAACTGATTTCAGCGTCACTGAACATTGGGTGCTTGACGATCATCGCATCGTTGGCGCCGCAGTGATGCCCGGCACCGCGTATCTCGAAATGGCGCGCGCCGCGGTTGAGAAGCGTGGCGGTGAAGGCACATTGGAGATTCGCGACGCATTCTTCCTGGCTCCACTCGCGCTACGCGATGATGAGATACGCGAGGTACGCATCCTTATCGACGAAAACGGTGGTGAGTACTCGTACAAAGTGGTTAGTAAACCGACTGTTGCGGAGAACGGCGAAGCAGAGGAATGGCAACCGTTCTCAATCGGCAAGCTCAGTTACTTCGACGCCGATCCGCCCGCGCGTGAGGACCTCAAGTCGATCATCGCACGCTGCAACCGGAAAGAGATCGTGATTCGAGACGACGACGAGATCGATCCGGATCTCGGGCCGCGTTGGCAGAGTCTTCAGCGCGTTTATCTCGGCGACAAGGAACTCCTCGCGACGCTCGAACTCCCCGAGATGTTTGAAGGCGACATGGATTACCTGAAGCTTCACCCGGCGTTGTTGGACCGCGCGACCGGTACGGCGAAGCATTACCTCGTCAACGAAGGTCATTACCTGCCGATGGGTTACAAGCGGCTGCGCATCAAAGGGCCGCTGCCGCGCAGAATTCACGCGTACATCCGTGCAAAAGACAGCGGCTCTCGCCACGAGACGATCACGTTTGACATCACGTTGTTTGACGAAGATGGTGTCGAACGCGTGGTCATCGACAGCTTCAGTCAGAAGCGCGTCAACGATGCAACGGGAACGATCAAGTTGCTCGCCGGCTCAGGCGCGCGCGCAAATGGAGCTTCAGAAAACGGCGCGCAAGCCAACGGCGCTGAAGCGATGTATCAGCGGAGCTTGAGCGAGGGAATTGTGCCCAGCGAAGGTGTCGATGTCTTTCGCCGGATTCTCTCCGCGAATACGCCCGCGCAGGTGATCGTTTCGACTAAAGACCTGCGTGCCTCGATCGAACAGGTTAATAGTTTCGCGCAGAACAACCTCGCTAACGTTGCGGATAGTGCGCCTGTCGCTCGTGCGGCGCATCCCCGGCCAGCGGATTTACAGTCGCCGTACGTCCCACCTCGCAATGAACTCGAACAACGGTTAGCGACGATCTGGCAGGAGAATTTGGGCATCGAGAACATCAGCGTGCACGATAACTTCTTCGAACTGGGTGGCGACTCCGTGAAGGCCATTCAGATCAGCGTCAAGATCAATGAAGCGGGTTTGCAGTTCACGCCGCAACAACTCTTCCAAAGCCAGACCATCGCTGAGCTCGCGGCGATCCTCGATCCGTCACAAGCGCAAGAGTTAGCAATGGCCGCTACCGCCGGTGTAAACGGTTCTGACAGCGCCAGTGCAGCATCCGACCAACCGTTCGCGGGTTTGAGCCAGGCGGAATTGGAGAAGATCGCGATGCTGCTGGAAGAGACCGATCAGGACGACGAATAGGTCCTATAGGGCCCTGTCTTTGAACTCAACATGAAAAACGTAGCAGACGTTTACCATCTCACACCCGTACAGCGTGACGTGCTGAACGATCCGCGCAGTGCGCGCGTGGTCCAGGTTCGCCGGAAGGTTCATGGTGAATTGGACAGCGAGGCGTTTGAGCAGGCGTGGAAAGAGTTGTTGGCGCGGCACACGATGTTGCGCACGTGTTTTCTCACGCAGCTCGAGGAACCGGTGCAGGTGGTGCGACAGCAGGTGAAGTTGGCTTACGAGCGACACGACTGCGGAGACAAGCCGGCGAAGCTTGACGAGTTGTTGGAGATGGATGCGCGGCACGAGTTCGATCCGGCGCGGGCGCCGCTGTTTCGGGTGATGGAGATACGGTTGGGAGCACGTTTGTTTGAGATCGTACTTAGTTATCATCCGGTGCTGCTTGATGATCGATCGGTTGAGTTGATGTTTGAAGAGGTCTTGAGCGGTTCTACTGGAGATGCGCCTGCGTATCGCGAGTATGTGGCGTGGGTTGAGCGACAGGACGTTGCAGGCGTAGAGCTTTTTTACAGGAATCAAAGCCGGGATGTGGAGATCTGTTTGGACGTGAAGGCCGATAAGCGACCGCAAGCTTTACACGGATCGGACCAGATGATCGGTCTGCTTTCGAACGTGTTGCCCCTGCCGATTACCGCTCCCGGCGAGACATCTCTTTCGGCGTGGTTTCAGGAAATTGAGAGCAAGCGAACGAAGCTGCAACGCTATGGTCATGTGTCGCGCTCTCAGATCGAAGGTTGGCTGGATCTCAGCGATGCGCCAGTTCCCGAACCAGATCAGCCACTCGAATTCAGTCTCTTCTACTTCGCCGACGACAACGCCGTTTACGGCGAAGACAAGTATCGCCTCTACCGCGAAGGCGCGATGTTCGCCGATCGCCATCAACTCACCGCAGTCTGGACCCCTGAACGTCACTTCCACGAAAAAGCAGGTTTGTATCCAAACCCGTCGGTGCTGAGCGCCGCGCTCGCAACGATCACGAACCACGTCAAACTGCGCGCGGGCAGCGTGGTCCTGCCACTACACAACTCGCTGCGCGTCGCCGAAGAGTGGTCCGTCGTCGACAATCTTTCAAAAGGCCGCGCCGGTGTCTCGTTCACTTCCGGCTGGATGCCAAACGATTTCGCCTTCTTCCCGGAGCGTTACCCAACGAAAAGGGAAGAGATGTTTCGTGGCATTCAGGAAGTGCAGGAACTGTGGCGTGGTCAGCCAATCGCCGGACGCGACGGCGCCGGCAAAGAGATCGAACTCCGAATCTTTCCGAAACCGATTCAACCAGAGCTACCGATCTGGCTCACGTGCAGCGGCGGTCCGGAAATGTTTGAGAAAGCCGGCGAACTCGGTTGCCACGTGCTGACCGCACTGCTGACTCAATCGATCGAAGAAGTCACGCCGAAGATCCAACTTTATCGCGATTCGCTTGCAAGGCATGGCCACGATCCGCGATCCGGCAAAGTCACGATGATGATGCACACGTTCATCGGTGAAGACGCCGAAGCCGTGTTGCAAAAGGTGCGAGCGCCGTTGACGAAGTATCTCAAGTCGCACTTGAACCTGATCGAAACCGGCGCGGAGAGTCTTAATCTCGACGTTGACGTTCGCGATCAGGACCCGGAGAAGGTTCGCGATCAGATGGCTGCGTTTGCGTTCGAACGCTATTACCGCACCTCCTCGCTGATCGGCACACCTACTTCGTGCCTGAAGATGATCGAACGTCTCAAAGCAATCGGCGTCGACGAAGTCGCGTGTCTGATAGATTTCGGCATCGACGTCGACTCTGTGCTCGAAAGCCTCGAGCATCTCGTCGTCCTGCGAGATCTCAGCAATACCACTCATGCTTTCTTTGACAGGAATTACAGAATTAACATGATGGCTATTGCCTGAAGCAATTCTGTTAATTCTGTGAATCCTGTCTACCAGTAAAACCACACAAGGCAGGAACGCCATGTCTACACCTTCCGCCACGAAACAAAGTGAAAAAGTCTTTGTCGTCAACACTCGCGAAAACAGTGCTGTCCGAGACGCGCTCAAAGAGCACGGCGCCGTAGTAATTCGAGCGGGAGCGACCCTCAACGATTTCGAGTCGCTGAGCGATCAGTTGATCACGCCGATGGTCCATCACAGCACCAGTACGACGGTCGAACGTGACGCCGTCAACGCTGACGGAACTACCGCGACTGTCAACAAAGGAATGGACTACATACCTTTACATCGCGAAGGTTCGTACGCGCCCGGCTGTCCCGATCTCCTGATGCTCTACTGCGTCAGGCCCGCGGATCCGAGCGATCCCGGCGGACAAACAAACCTTTGCGACGGCGTAGAACTGCTCAACGCATTGCCCGCGAATACTCAGAAGTTTGTTAACGATGCGATCCTGAAGTGGAGTTGGAGTGCCACGCCGGAACGTTGGCGCGCGTCGCTCGGCGTTGATTCGAAAGAGGCGGCACTAACGAGACTAAAGGTGATGACGACGCGCCTGCCAACGTGGCAAAAACTGGAAGCCGAATTTGACGACGACATATTGAAAGGTGTCTTTCAAACGTTGTGTGTGATCCCGACGCGTTGGGGCGGCAAGCGATCGTTCTGCAACTCGCTACTGATCTATCACTATCGCCAGGCGACGGAGTTCTATCCAAAACATCAATACGTGCCGACGTTGAGCGACGGCTCGCCATTCCCACACGATCTGCTCGAGGAAATTTCCAGTTATGCCAACGAACGCACTCACAGTACGCACTGGCAGGCAAACGACATCCTCATCTTCGACAACTCCAGGTACATGCACGGCCGCACCGGTTTCAAAGACACAAACCGGCAAATCCTCGTGCGTATGGGCCATGTAGAGGAGGAACAATGATCAAAATATCCGACTACGATCCTCATCTGGTTAACGACATCGTCCAGTTTCGGCGCGAAACCTACAGCAACAGCGGCCGCGATCCGAACCACGTGGAGCACTGGAGCGCCGACGAGTTTGATCAGAAAGCCACTCACGTGGTGATGTTTGATGAAGACGGCAAGATCATCGGAGTGGTAAGAATCATTGCTGGCGACAAGTGGACCATCGACGAATACACCGACTTTCAATACGACAAGATCAACGGCGTCGAGTTTGGCCGGCTGGCGATCTCAAAGCCATCGCACAATGGTCAACGTGTGCTGGCTGAACTGATCAAAGCCGCGTGCAAGCATTGTGCGGCGCAGGGACGAACGCATTTTTACGGCTTTGTCATTGCGCGGTTGCGAAAAGAACTTCAGCGGCTGCGCGTGCCTTGCGAAGTGCTTTCATCGGCGGTTGCGCCGATGGGTGAAGATTCGTTCCTGGTTCGGTTTAGCGTGGACGAGTTGATTCGTTATTAGCCACGAAGAAGCACAAAATGGTTCCAGAGGCAGCAGTACTCAAGAAAGAAACAAGCGCCAGTGAAGTCGTGATCCG
>DATNJO010001026.1:0-3638 GCA_035603895.1 Pyrinomonadaceae bacterium | reverse complement strand
ATCCGGCTTGGTTAATCGAGCGATGGACCAAGTCTTTTGGAGTTGACGAGGCGGAGGCGTTTGCGCGCGCTAATAATCTGGTGCCGCCCACGGCGTTTCGCCTTTTAAACAGGGATGAAACCAGGATAGTTGATGGCTTGCGTGAGGCAGGTGGAATTGTTGAGGTATCAAAGGTTGCTGAAGACGCTTGGAGAGTTTCGGGCGCCTCATCGCTGGTTCGTGAGCTCACGGCTGAAGGAAAGATTTATCTTCAGGACGAAGCATCACAACTTGTGGCGCAAACAGTCGATCTTCAACCTGGCGAACGTGCGCTCGACCTGTGCGCCGCGCCCGGCGGAAAGACCGCGATTATGGCGCAACGCGCCCAGGATCAGGCTTTCATCGTGGCTGCCGATCGATCGCCGAAACGTCTCGACATGGTTATTAAAATTAGTGCGTCTCATCACCTAACCTCAATAAAATCCCTGTTACTCGACGCTGCGCAGCAATTACCCTTCGAAAACAGCGTCTTCGATCGCATCCTCATCGATGCCCCCTGTTCCGGCACGGGCACACTCCGCCGAAACCCCGAAATCCGCTGGCGCATTTCCGAAGCCGACATCCACGAACTCGGCGCACAACAAAAACTGTTTCTCAACTACACGTCGCGGGTCCTGAAACCCGGCGGCCAACTCGTCTATTCAACTTGCTCAGTCGAACCCGAAGAGAACGAGGATGTTATCGGCGCCTTTGTCGAGACTCACAGAGATTTTCAATTACAAAAGACATCCCGAACGTGGCCGCACCGCGAAGGCACTGACGGCTTTTTTATCGCCAGTTTCCGGCTTGCGACCCAACAATAGCGGGTGCTAGACTTCGACGCTTGAGTTTAGTCGCCAGAGTTTCATCAATATTCCGAAGTATCGCCATCGTGATCGCGATAGCTGTCGTTTTTCTCTTCGGAGTTGCGACCACGGTGTATCTCTCTTTGCGCAGTCCGGAAGTGAAGGTGCCGGACGTCGTTGGCAAAGATCGTTACGAAGCGGAGAAGATACTGGCCGACGCGGATCTCAAGTTTCGCGTGCGCGCCTCGCGGCCCACCAATCAGACGCAGAAGGATACGGTCCTGTTTCAGTTGCCGCGCGCGGGTGAAGTCGTGAAGACCGGACAGACGGTCGCGATGGATATTAGCCGGCCGGCGAAAGAAGGCGAGTCGCCGGAGACAGTCACACCCGAAGAAAATACAAACGAGAATCGCAATACCAACTCGTCAAGCGGAAACGAGAACAAACCCAAGCGGCCAAAACCCAAAAACACTAACGAGAACGTCAACGGCAATACAAACGCGAACGCGAATCGAGCGCCAAACGCGAATCGTCCGGCAAACGGAAACGCTAACGCGCGCCCGTCGAACGCCAACGCGACCGGCAACGCCAACGTGCCACGCGCAAACGTAAATCGCGCCAGCACGGGAAACTCGAATTTGCGGCCCGGCAGTGGTAATGACAACAGAAAACCGGTGGCTCCTCGGCCTACACCGGTTCCCAACCCGACCAGGACCAGACCGGCCCCGTAAGTTATTTTCAGCAGTGCCGAGGCGAGTGAATGCTCAACCAAAGAAATATCGAGATAGCTCCGTCGATCCTGTCCGCTGACTTCTCGTGCCTGGGCGATCAAATTCAGGCCGTCGAACGCGGTGGCGCCGGCGTATTGCACGTCGATGTGATGGACGGCCACTTCGTGCCGAACATTACCGTCGGCTTGCCGGTGGTGAAGTCGCTCGCTAAGTTCACGCGATTGCCAATCGACGCGCACCTGATGATTACGGATCCCGGGACTTACGCCGTGCAGTTTGTCCAGGCGGGCGCGCAGATGGTATCGGTACACGTCGAAGCGGATGCACACCTGCATCGAACGCTGATGTCGATCAAGACGGCGGGGGCGCAAGCGGGTGTCGTGTTGAATCCTGCCACGCCTGTCGGCGCGGTTGAAGAGGCGTTGCAGTTCGCCGATTATGTTTTGGTGATGTCGGTCAATCCGGGTTTTGGCGGTCAACAGTTCATCCCGCAAGCACTCGACAAAGTAAAACGGTTGCGGCAGATGATCGTCGATCGGCAGTTGCACGTGCGCATCGAAATCGACGGCGGTGTCGATCGTTCAAACATCGAAAAGGTAGTTGCCGCGGGAGCGGAAATCATCGTGGCCGGTTCGGCCATTTTTGGAAAACCCGACGCAGAAGCGGCATGTCGGGAGTTACGTGAAGCCACAGTGCAGTGGGTATAACATTTTCGATTGTCGATTTTTGATTGGTGATTTGAAGAACAAACCAATCGGCAATCGAAAATCGGCAATCATAAATGGTTGCGTGGCGAACCGAACGAGAGAAAAAAGAATCCGATAGCCGGAACGTAGCCCGGCAGGTCTCTTTTCTCGCACGAAAAACAAGTTTTTGTTGCTGGAGGTCGATTTTATGAAGTCTCGCTTTCTTATCCTGGCGCTTTTCTGCGCCGCAGTTTTTGGCCTGCCCCAAACTGTTTTCGGCCAAAAAACCGGCGGCCAGACAGAGCTATCAACCAATCAGCGCCTGGACGTGATGAGCTCGAAACTCGACACAATGCGCCGCTCGTTGAGTAGCGCCGTGGCCGCGATGCCGGAAAACAAGGACAAGAACGCCAATGCCGACGACCCCGTCGTCAGGCTAAAAGGTCTTGAAAAAGAAGTTTCGTCGCTGACGTCCGAAATCAACGACATCCGCGCCAAGAACGATAAGGCCGAGAAGTTCGATCCCGCTGACGTCGATCGACTGGAGACTGCCGTTGCCGAGTTGAGCCCACGTGTTGACGCCGGTCTGCAACAGACTGCCAGCTTTCGCACGGGAAGCGCGGCCTCAGCGTCGAACGATAAGAAGAAGAAAAAGAAGGGCAAGTTATTTGGTCTGTTCGGAGGCGGTGAAGACAAGTACGCCGACCTGACTGGAGCCGCGGTTGCCGGCCGCGATCGCGTGCTGTTTGAAGAAGCCGCGAAGGAAGTTCGCAAAGGCCATCACGACACCGGCCGCTTGCTGTTCGCGACCATAATCAACACCTATCCGGATTCGCCGTTTTTGGCTTTGGCAAAACTGGCCATCGCCGACTCGTTCTTCCTCGAAGGAACCACCAGCTCGTTGATTCAGGCGGCGCAGGCTTATCAGGATTGGCTCACGTTCTTTCCGACCGATCCGCTGGCAGACGACGCGAGTCTGAAAGTTGCGGAAGCAGAGATGCGCCAGATGGGTCTGTCCGATCGCGACATCTCGCACGCGCGCAAAGCGGAACAGCGGCTGAAGGTTCTGTTGCAGACCTATCCACAGAGCCCGCTCCGTCCGACTGTTGAGGCGAGGTTGGCGGAAGTGCAGGAAAATCTCGCGATGCACAATCTTCAGATCGCGCGATTCTATTACGATGTGAAGTACTCGACCGGCAAAGGCGGCTTGAAAGGCTCGCAGTCGCGCTTGAAAGAGATCGTCGATAAATATCCGTGCTTCTCGTTCAACGACGAAGTTTTCTATCGTTTAGCGACGACTTACCAGGCCGAAGAAGAGCCGGATGAAGCGGCGCGCTACTATCAGAAGCTGGTGTCGGAATATCCGGATAGCGAGTTTCTCGACAAAGCAAAAGAAC
>DATNJO010001025.1:0-3658 GCA_035603895.1 Pyrinomonadaceae bacterium | reverse complement strand
GTTCATGATCGTGAACGCGCTCTTCTTGGTTTCGCCGGCGTAGGAAGTGCCGCCAATTAAAACGAGTCGCTGACTGAAATCCATCAGGATGAACGTTGGTGAGCGCGTGCCGTCGCGTTGTGGATCTGCCTGGAAGCTCGGGAAGTTAATGATCGTGAACTCGGGTGTGTGACCCGCCGCTTCGCTTTGGCTGATGAACATCGTGCGCGCGAACAGCGAATGCCACGCGAGCTCGTTGATCACGCGGATTGGCAACCGGTACTGCGGATCCGCACCGACAAACGTGTCCTGCACGAAAAGATCGCGGCCCTTCGCATGGGCCATCATTCGTTCTTTCAACGCATTGAACTTCGCTTGGGGAAAGTCTTTGTTGACGTCGCCCCAGAAAACTTTGTCTTCGCTGCCGGGTTCGCGCACTATCGCTTTGTCTTTCGCGGAGCGTCCGGTGTGTTCGCCTGTGTCGACGAGTATGACGCCATGATTCGACAGGACACCTTCGCTTCGGCGTGCGATCTCTTCGTAGAGCTCCGGGGTGCTGAGATTCCAGTAAACGCGCGCGGGCTCTTTAATGCCGTACGCGTCCAACTCGACAGAAGTATTCTTACGGCCGAGGTGTTCGGTAGTTCGTTCAGTGCGCATGGAAGTCATTAAATTGTTCTCCAATAGACAAGACGGAAAAACGCTTTCGAACCGTCTACTGCAAAGTTGTACTAAGATTCGTCGGTGGCCCTGCGTTGTTGGGCCAGTTCGCGCAGTACATCAGAGAGATCGCGTGCGGCGCGCTCGATACGATCGGCGGCGGTTTGCAACGCGTCAAACTCGTCTGGAGAGCGTTGGGCGACGATAGCCAATGCGGCCTCCACTTGCTCTCTCAAGCGGTTTGCCTCATTTTCGGTTTCTTGTTCTGCGCGGGATTTTTGTGAAGCTGCGGCCTGCTGGTTCATGCTGGAAGTCATTTCAAAAAGATTTATTAATCGCGCTATAAACTCAAGCGACGTGTAAGTCTGACATTTGCGAGTGATTCAGGCAAGTGGGGCTTCAAGCTTTTGTCATCTCCATGAACAAAGTATCTCGAAAAGCATTCACTGCCGCCGAGTGGAAGCTCGTACAACGGCTCAACACCCCGGTTGAGGTACAACGGTACTTCAGTTCGCTACCGTACAATTGGGAGAAACATGGCCCGACTATGCGATCGTTCCGCAAGTTGATCAAATACAAAGAGGCCCACTGTCTGGAGAGTGCTGTGGGTGCGGCTGTGATTATGGAGCAACACGGTTATCCGCCGCTGCTGTTGGACCTTGAGTCGCAGGATTTGTTGGACCACGTGGTTTTTGTTTTTCAGCACAACGGTGGATGGGGATCGATCGGGCGTTCGCGCGATATCGGGCTTCACGGGCGCAAACCGGTTTACCGAACGTTGCGCGATTTGGCGTGGAGCTATTTCGACCCGTTTGTTGATTTTTCCGGAAGGCTCAAGGGGTATGCAGTGACGAGTCTCTATGAAATGGGCGATTACGATTGGCGGTTTTCGCCGCGAAACATGCGCAAGATCGAAGACCACCTGCGCGCCATTCCGCACCGTCAGATTCGTTCGTCCGACGCGCGCTACGAGAAGTTGCTCGCGCGTTTTCAACGGTATAAAAAACGTTATCCTGAACGCTCGCCGAGCTACTACGATAGTCGTCCTAAATGGATGCTTTAGACCATAGTTTGGCCGTTTTCTTTAACCGTGCGTCGAGGAGCATGTGAACGACTACTGCGCTGACGATGATCGCGCCGCCCAGCAATGCCCAACGCGAAGGTTGTTCGCCTAAAACGAGAAAGACCCAGACGGGATTCAGCACTGGTTCGACGTAGCAAATAATTCCGGCGTCCAGCGACCTCACGCCTCGCGCCATTGCTACGGTGAAGAGCGCGTACGCAAATCCGAGTTGCACCACGCCCAGGTAAACGACGCTAAACGTATCGTGGAACGTGAGACTGGGGATGGCTGCGAGGCCCCACGGCGCGGTGATGATCACCGCGAGGATGTTTCCGTAGATCACTGATGAAGCACGATTCACTTCACGCGCTTGTGGATGACGCAGCGACAAGAAATAGAGTGCGAAGCACAAGCCTGACGCGAGCGCGAGTAAGTTACCGGTGACGTCCTGCGGTCGCAGTTGGCCCACAAAAAACAGCGCCATGGCGCCGACGCAAACGAGCACCGTGATCAGGTCGCGTGAGCGAAACTTCTCTTTGTAGATCAGTGGTTCGAGAACGAGCAGATAAACCGGGGCGGTGTATTGAAGAAAAATCGCATTCGCCGCTGTCGTCTCTTTTGTTGCCAGGACAAACAGAATCAGCAGCACGGCATACAGCGCCGAGGAAAACGCCGTCACCCTATTCAACCCAAACCCCTCATGGCGGGTGACAATAGCAATCGTAATCGCGGCAAAGAACGATCTACAAAACGAAAGCTCGAGTCCGCTCAGACTGGTCCACTTAATAAAGAGCCCACCCGTGCTCCACAACAAAGCAGCGGCAAGCACAAATAGTAGAGGCGGCGCATGCACACCGCTAGCTTCGCGTTCTGGTCCAGGCATCGACAAGAGTTAAGAAGCCGTCAAGATAGCACGTTTAAGAACGTCACCGCAGCGAAGTTGACGGGATACATTTGAACTGACTATTGTTTGCGAAGTGAAAGTACGCGACCTCACGCGCGTGATTCAACGAGATGGTTGGTATTTGGTCAGGACTCGTGGAAGTCACCGCCAATACAAGCATCCGGTGAAGCCCGGATTAGTGACTATTCCCGGCCGCGCCGGCGATGACTTGGCACTCGGGACGCTGAAGAGTATTTTGAAACAGGCAGGACTAAAGCCGTGAAAAGATACGCGATCGTAATAGAAGAAACTGGCACCGGATACTCGGCCTACTCACCTGATTTGCCGGGTTGCGCTTCAACCGGCCACACGCGAGAAGAAGTTGAAGCTAACATACGTGAAGCGATTCAGTTTCACATCGATGGCTTGAAGCTCGAAGGATATGAGGTTCCTGAACCGAGTACCGAACCAAGTCCTGATTCTTCCTACGTCCTCGTCGGTGCCTAACCTTCAGGCTCCCGCTTCTGAGCTTTCAAATACTTTCCAAACACACCATTCCATGGAGGGATCACGATGGAGACGGCGCCGTGGGCCTGGGCCTGACAGGCGAGGCGGATGAGGGGTTTGGATTCGGTCGTGTCGATGTAGCCGAATTCCTTGATCTTCTTGCCTTCGCGTACAGCCACGTCTGAGAGTTTTTCGGCGCCGCCGAGAACTCCCACCCAACACGTGCCGCACGACGCGGAGCGACATTCAACCGGAATCGGTCCCTCAACTCGCCGCGGATCGATCTCGCGCCAGTTCTTCGAACGATCGTCAGCGGCGCCCCAAGCGAGATCCTGCACGTGATTCAAACGATACTTCGCCGCGTCGTCGTTCTCGTCGTAAGTCACAGTCCACTTCTTATTGACCGTTCGCAAAAATCCAAGCAGTCCCTGACTGTCGTCCTTCGCACGTTCACGCAGCACATCTTCCGGCGACTTCCGCGCATGTTTCTTGTCGATCATGACCTTTCCGGGCGACTGCTCAAACGCGTCCAACCCAACCTGCCGGATCGTCATGAACGCGACCGC
>DATNJO010001024.1:0-13679 GCA_035603895.1 Pyrinomonadaceae bacterium | reverse complement strand
GGTAAACAGCATCAGGATCTTCGATCCGACGAGTCCGGCCAGCAACATCCACAAGCACAGATCGTAAACGCGCTCTTTCGGCAGGCCGTCGCGCTGCGCCAGCTTCGCCGTGATGAGGATGGCGGAAAGAAAGGCGAGCGCGAGAAACACGCCGTAGGTGTTGATGGGGAAATTACCGATTCGAAACAGTTCCGGGTACATCTTGTCTTTTCGATCTGTGGCTGAAAATCACGTCCCACGCGAGCAGAACCGCGCCGGCGGTGATACTCGCGTCCGCAATGTTAAAAGTTGGCCAATGATAATTGCCGGCGTGTAGCACGATAAAGTCCACAACATATCCGAGGCGAACGCGGTCAGTTAAGTTACCGAGGATGCCGGCTAGCAGCAGCGAGCATGCTCCGAGCACGCGGTCGTCGTTTCGGGGAGTTCGCAGAAAATAGTA
Source organism: Pyrinomonadaceae bacterium (assembly GCA_035603895.1). Lineage (GTDB taxonomy): Bacteria > Acidobacteriota > Blastocatellia > Pyrinomonadales > Pyrinomonadaceae > PSRF01. Next base: position 13,237 of record DATNJO010001024.1, on the reverse strand, counting down.
AAGGACCGCGATCGCGGCGGCAACCGCGAGCACGACGAAGAACCAGCGGCCAAACGAGCCGCCCTCCTGGAGCTGGCCAAAAGCGATGCCCGGGTTTTCAGTGTAGAAAAACTTCATGAAGCCCGGAATCAGTACGCGTTCGTCGCCGAAACGCAGCGCCTTCACTGCCCAGGCTTTCGTGGCTTGGTCGGCGAGATAAATTCCAAACGCCGCGAGCAGATAGCCCGCGCGCCAGGCAAATCGCTCGCGAACGCCTTGCGATCTGTTGCTAACGCTCTGCGATGTGTCGTTACTGCTGGTTTCCACGTTCAATCTCTTCCAGTGCAGCGGCGCAGCGTTCGCAGACGGTTGGAAATCTTTCAAACTCTCCAACACGCGTTGAATAATTCCAGCAGCGCTCGCACTTTGTACCGCGAGCCCTATGAATCTCTACAGCAGGCCAAATACCTTCTGTTGGAGGCCCAAGTTCAACTTGCGAGACGATAAAAATGTACCGCAGTTGCTCTTTGTAATGTTCGAGGAGGACTTGTGCTTCAGAAAGCACGCTTGGTCTGAGAACAACCAGCGCTTCAAGAGAACTTCCTATTGTCTTGTTAGTGCGCGCCTTTTCCAACTCCGCTAATACTCTTTCTCTGATAACGAATAGGTTATTCCACGTAGAAACCAGTTTAGCGTCGTAGTGCTCTGCTTCAGGCAACAGTGCAAGATGCACAGAAACGGGCATCTCGCTGTTTGCCCCGCGCGGAATGTGCTCCCAGATCTCATCAGACGTGAATGCGAGAAGCGGCGCTATTATGCGCGCCAGCGAATCAACGATTCTATAAAGGGCAGTCTGTGCGGAGCGCCTGGCGACATTCTTCGGTGCGTAGGTGTAAAGCCGATCTTTGATGATGTCGAAATAAAGCGCAGAAAGAGTCACTGTCGAGAAGTGAGTGACTCTTTGAAGTACAAAGTGAAACTCATAGTTCTCGTAATACTCTTGCACGTCAGCGATCGTGTCTGCCAGTTCAGACAACGCCCAACGATCGATCTCTTCCATTTCGTCGACGGGCACGCTATCACGTGACGGATCGAACCCGTGCAGATTACCGAGCGCAAACCGCGCGGTGTTGCGCAGCTTGCGATAACCATCCATCACGCGCTGCAAGATCTCATCCGACGCGCGCATGTCGTCGAAATAATTCGACGACGCACACCACAAACGAATGATCTCCGCGCCGGACTGCTTGATCACCTTGTCAGGTTCAACCGCATTTCCCGCAGACTTGTGCATCGCGCGGCCCTGCGCATCGAGCGTCCAGCCGTGCGTGATCACGGTCTCGTATGGCGCGCGATCGTGATCCGCCACGCCGATCATCAACGACGAATTAAACCAGCCGCGAAACTGATCGCCGCCTTCGATGTAAACATCCGCGGGCCAACGCAGCTCTTCTCGTCGTGGGTTTTCGAGGACCGCGATCGAGGAAGTGCCACTGTCGAACCACACGTCGAGAATGTCAGTCTCCTTGGTCCATTCTGTCGCGCCACAACCTTTGCACGTGTAACCCGGCGGCAATAATTCTTCAGCCGGGTGCGTGTGCCACGCATCGCCTGACTCGCGTTCGAAGATATCCGCGACGTGATCGATCACCGCCGGATCGGCCACCTCCGCGTTGCACTTCGCGCAGTAGAAAACCGGAATCGAAACGCCCCAAACGCGCTGGCGTGAGACGCACCAATCCGGGCGACCCTTGAGCATGTTGCGCATCCGATCGCGTCCCCACGCCGGAATCCATTTCACGCGGTCTTCAGTTTCTTTGATCGCACCGGCGCGTAAACCAGTTTGTTCAGCCGGTTCGCCGTTAACCTGGTCCATCGCGATGAACCACTGCGGCGTCGCGCGAAAGATCACCGGATTCTTGCAGCGCCAGCAGTGCGGATAACGATGGTCGTACTTCTCGCTAAACAGCAGCACGCCCTTCTCGCGCATGAACTCGACAATCTGGTCGTTGGCTTCGAACACACGTTGACCTGCGAAATGTTCGACCTCGGGTGTGAAACGACCCGCGTTATCGACCGGACAATAAATCTCGAGACCGTAACGTTTGCCGATCACGAAGTCGTCGTGTCCATGACCGGGCGCCGTATGAACAGCTCCGGTTCCCGCTTTACCTTCAGGCGCTTTCTTGACGGCTTCGCTAACGTCGAGTTCGGTTTCGGCATCGGCTTCGCCGCCGAGCGTGACGTGGTCGCCAACCATCAACAGCGACACGCGATCGATCCACGGATGGCCCGCTTCGAGCCGGTCGAGTTTCGCGCCAGGAAAACGAGCGAGGACCTTCGGCGGCGTAAGTTCGCCGTTCTCGTTGCGCGCGGCGAGCTCGCACTTCGTCGCGACAGCTTCAACCAGTTCACTCGCGACGATGTAGACCTCTTCGCCGTGCTCGAACGCCGAGTACTCAAAATCCGGATGGACCGCGATGCCGAGGTTTGCGGGCAACGTCCACGGCGTAGTGGTCCAGATCAGCACGAAGACCTTGCGACCAGCGAGCGCCGGATCGATCGACGCCGGATCGCTACGCAACGGAAACTTCACGTAGACCGACGGGCTCGTGTGCTGGTGATATTCGACTTCCGCTTCCGCCAGCGCCGTCTGGTCCACGATGCACCAGTAAACCGGGCGTGCGCCTTTGTAGACGTAACCACGTTCGACGAACCGGCCAAACATACGCGCGGTCTCGGCTTCGTAGTGGTTCGACATCGTCAGATACGGATCGTCCCACTCGCCGAGAATGCCGAGCCGTTTGAAGTCGCGCGTCTGGTTCTTAAGCGCGTTCTGCGCGTGTTCGCGGCAGGCGCGGCGAAAACTCTCGACGCTCAGGTCGTTTTTCTTCTTGCCTTTCTTGGCGAGTGCGCGCTCGACGTGTTGCTCGATGGGCAGGCCGTGACAGTCGTAACCCGGCACGTACGGCGCGTCGAAACCCATCATGCTGCGCGACTTGACGATGAAGTCTTTGAGAATCTTGTTCATCGCGGTGCCGAGATGGATGTCGGCGTTGGCGTAAGGTGGACCATCGTGCAGGATGAACTTCTCTCGTCCTTCGCGGGCCTGGCGAATGAGCCGGTAGAGATCGAGTTCGGCCCATTTTTGCAAACGAGCGGGTTCGCTTTGCGTCAGGTTGGCTTTTTGCGAGAAGCCAGTCTGCGGCAGGTTAACTGTCTTTTTGAGATCGAGCGGCGTTTCTGTGGACATAAGCGTAAGTCGTAAATACTAACAAAGTCATTGCCGATTTTCGATTTTCGATTGCCGATTTCAGACCCAACTTCGGCGCCGACTCCTAAATCGAAAATCGGCAATCGAAAATCGGCAATAAAACTAAACCCGAGCCATCGAGGATGCGATGGTTCGGGTCTTTGCGAGCCAGTTTCGGTGCTTGCTAACCGATAAACATCTCATCCTCTCCGTACGTCTGATTAACGGGCTTCGGCACTGGCGCAACGAGAACCTCGAGGCCGCGGCGGAAGCCCGCCATAATCGCGGCCAGCTCGCGCGCCGGCTCTATGACTTTCGTCTGAATGAAATCGGTCGTTACGGCCACCTGCCGGTGCGTGCGATCGATCGTTCTGCTAACGAGTTCGACCTTGTCGCGTGCCTCGACCGCCGTGTCGCTCACGAGCGCTTTCAGTTCAGCAACCTCGCCCTTGATGATCGCGAGCGATTCCGAGAAGTGCATCGTCGCAGTCGACAAGTGATTCGAGACAGCGTTGAACTGCTCGGCGATCAGCTTGCCTTGCATGGCGATCTCTTTGCCCTGTTCGCTCATGACGGTGACGCGCTCTATGAGCGGTTCCACCTTCTCTTCCAAGCGCCCGGCGGACTTCACCGCACGGTTAACGAAGACCGCGATTGCCACCATGGCGATCGCGATCACGATAAACGAAGCGGCAATGACAACCATGATCCAGAACATCGGATCGTTGGCGTTCATTTGTAGCGCGAGAGACATTTTCGATTTTCGATTTTAGATTGTTGATTTGCTGTGCCGAGCTGTTCAATCGACAATCAGCAATTAACAATCATCAATGACTAGTTCGTTTTCTCACCGTAGTTCGGCGCAGCTTCGATGCGGCCGGACATTTCGGTCTTCCGCTTCTCTTCGATATATGCCTTCTTGCCCGCGTCGATTGCCGCGGCTACGGTTCCGGTTTGGCGCGCGGCTGCGTCGCGTGCGGTTTGGGCCACTTCGCCGACCCTTTCAGCCGCCTGCGTGTAGAGCTCACCGGCACGAACGCGAGTCGCTTCGTAGTATTCGCCGGCGCGGTCGCCCAACTGTTGGGCCGCTTCGCGTGAACGATCGATGCCTTTGCGGGTCGCGTCAGCAATGTCGCCGCGCAGTTCGTGGCCCGATTTGGGCGCGAACAGCAGGGCGAGAATGGCGCCAATGCCACCGCCGATAAGCAGATATGTTAAGCGTGTAGAGATGCTATCGCCGCTATCTCTCCGATATTCGTCGTATCCCATTGGTGGGTCCTTTCTTTCAAAGCGAAGCCCTATTACTTCGCTGGTTTCCTAAAGATAACGAAGCGTTGGAATATAGCAAATGGGCGTGGCACGGGGCAATGAAGCGATAGGTCCTATAGGACTTATTGGGCCTATTCGGCTCCGCCGTTTCCGCCGCCATTATATTGCTCGAGCTTCCGGTAAAGCGTCTTGCGGCCAATACCTAAAGCCCGGGCGGCGTGGGATTTATCACCAGCAGTGTAATCGAGCGTCGCCTCGATAGCCTGGCGTTCAATTTCCTCCATCGACGACGGAACGGTGACTTCAAACGTCGCCGTGCGGCCTTCGCTCGCAGCCTTCGCGCGCTCAACCTTCACGCGGTCGCGTTCGCGCAACGCGATCTGGCTGATTGCTTCCGGCAAGTCTTCCAATTCGATCTGGCGGCCGGAAGCGATGATCACGGCGCGTTCGATAGCATTTTCGAGTTCGCGAACATTGCCCGGCCACTCGTAAGTGATCAACGCCTGCAACGCGTCCTTGGAAATTCCCGAAATGAACCGGCCGGTTTTCTGCTTGTAGTGCTCGAGGAAATGAATCACGAGCGGATGAATGTCTTCCGGGCGCTCCCGCAAAGGCGGGAGCGTGATCGGGAATACAGATAAGCGGTAAAACAGATCCTGGCGAAAGGATCCCAGTTCAACCGCACGTTTGAGATCTACATTCGAAGCCGCGACGACGCGAACGTCGGTCTTGATCACCTCGCTACCACCGACGCGGGTAAACTCTCCATCCTGCAACACTCGCAGCAACCGCACCTGCGCCGACAAACTCATCTCGCCAACTTCATCAAGAAACAACGTTCCGCCATTCGCTTCTTCAAAACGTCCGCGACGCAACGCGCGCGCGTCTGTAAACGCGCCCTTCTCGTGCCCAAACAGTTCCGACTCGAGCAACGTCTCGGGAATCGCACCGCAGTTCAATTTCACATACGGCTGATCTTCGCGGCCGGAGTTGAAGTGAATCAGGTTCGCGAGCAGCTCTTTGCCGGTGCCGGACTCGCCTTCAATCAAAACCGTGGTCTGCGTGTCGGCAACACTCTTCGCAAGCTCGATCGCGCGGCGAATCGTGGCCGTTTGTCCGATGATGCGTTCTTCGCCGTAACGTTCGTGAAGCGCGCTGCGCAGATGCATGATCTCGGCCGACAACTGGTCTCGTTCGAGCGCCGTTCCGATCTGGTCCGCGATGCCTTCGACGAGCGCGACTTCGTGTTCGTCAAAACGTTCGCGTGCTTCACTCCAAACCAAACCCAGCAAGCCAAACGTCTGCCCGCCAACGCGAACCGGCGCCACCAGCGCGGCACGTCCACCGAGCACTGAGTTGAACAACAGTCGAATCGGAAATGGCAGATCGGTTTCGAGTAGCGGCAGCGTTTTACCTTGGGCCAACACTTCGACCATTGCCGGAAACGCCGTCACGTCAATCGATTTCCCGTAACTGTCAAACAGACCCTGCACCGAATCAGTCGTCACGTGCGGAGCGGCCTTGAAAGCAGCCAAACTGATGCGGCCTCCCACCGGATCGAGCACGCCCAACGCCGCATAATCCGCGCCCACGAGCGCGATCGCGCGTTCCAAAACCAGCGTCGAGACTTCGCGAAAATCCGAACGCGCGTTCAACGCATTCGCAATCGACAACAACGCTCTCTTGGTTTCGGCTTCGCGCTCTTTGTCGGTGTACAGACGCGTGTATTGATAACCGATCGCGATCTGCCCGGCGATCGATTGCAGAAACGAAACTTCATCGTCGAGCCACTCGCGCGGCGTGCGCGTCGTGTGCAAACCAACCAGGCCGAGAACATCGTCGCCAAGCATCACCGGCACGACCAGCAACGAACGCGTGCCCAAACTCTCCGCCAAAAACCGCACGCGTTGATTGTTCCCGGCCGAAATGTCGTCGAAACGAATCGGCTGGCGAATATCTACGTGCTCGGAAAGTTGTTTGAGATCGAGCGGAATGACGGTCCCCAAACTCGAAGGCACATCGTTTGAAGCGCGCCACTCGTGACTGATGCGCAACTCGCTGGCCGACTTCAACTGAATCACGTCGCAGCGATCGACGTTCATCATGCGGCCGAGTTCGGAAACGATGACTGTCAGGAAACGGTCGAGATTGATAGCGTGTGGTAGAACCATCGCGAGGCGGTTGATGATTCCCTCGCGCGCCTCGTGCATCTTGATCTTGCGTTCTAACGAAAGCGATTGAGCGGTATTGGACATTCTCTCCTGAAAGAATAGACGAATGCCGCTAGGAGTTGCAAAGCCCATGCCTTTTGTCCGTATAATCCGGGTATGCCGATTTATGAATACGAGTGTCGCAAGTGCAAAGCTCACACGGAAGCTTTTCAGAAAGTGACGGACAAGCCGCTGACGAAATGCTCTAAATGCGGCGGCCGGTTGGATAAGCGAATCTCCGCGCCGGCGATCCAGTTCAAGGGGTCGGGCTGGTACGTGACTGACTACGCCGGAAAGGCAACGAAAGACAGCAAGTCCGAATCCGAGACAAAGACCGAAAAGTCCGAAAAGAGCGACACGAAAGCTACCAAAGAAAGTTCCCCGGCAAAGAAGAGCGACAAGCCTTCCACTACCAAAGCCTCTAGCAGCGACTGAACGGTTCAGTAGTTTCGAACAATGCGTTCGCCAAGTACTCACATCACCTTCACGGCACTGTTAGTAATTCTGCTGATAGCCGTGGCGATTATGGCCCAATCGGGTAACCGGCCACATGCGAATGCCTCGGGCGGCGTGCAGGTCGGCGTTGTCGCCCGCCGCGATGACAACCGCGGAGTGCCGGTCACCAGTAAAGAAGTCGCTATTTTCGACAACGGCGTCGAACAGTCGATTCGAAACTTCACCCCGGATCCATCGCCCGCGAAGATCGTGTTGCTCGTGGACAATTCGCTCTCGATTCGCGCGGACGTGGAAAAGCTCGAACAGGCGGCGCGCGAGTTTGCTTACGAGATTTACGAAGGCGACAAATTGCTGATCGTCGGCTACGACGAACAGGCGGAGATCGTCTCGGACTGGACCGACGACGCGAAAGCGATTGAAGCGTCGTTGAAGTTGTTTAGAAAGAAAGGGCAGCCCCACCTTTTCGACGCGATTCGCGCGGTTGTTGAAGAAGCGTTGCGTCCGCTGCCGGCGCAGAAGCGAATCATCATCGTGATCAGCGATGGACTCGATCGCGGTAGTAAAGCGACGTTTGAGCAGACGCTCGCGGAGTTGCAACAAGAAAACATCATGGTCTACGCGGTGCAGGCCGTTGACCGGACGCGCGGTGCGATCCGGCGCGACGTGCCGAAACCGAAAGTGGTGATCGATAAACTCGCGGAAGGAACCGGCGGTCAGATCTTTTCAATCGACGAACCGGACGTAGCAGCGAAGTCGATTTGCGACGAGCTCCGAAAGAACCGCTACACGCTTTCTTACGTTCCTTCGAACGCGCCGTTTGGAACGCCCCGCGCACTGCTGGTTGTGGGGAATCAGGGAATCACCGTGCGCGCGAAGTCGATGCAACAGCCAAACTAGGCAATCCACAGATTACGCAGAGTACAGTTCACCCTGAGTTAGCGTTTTGAGTTCAAGCTTTAGCTTGTCTTGGAAGACAGCCTAAAGGCTGAACTCAAAACGAAATCTGCGTAATCCTGTGGGTTGCTTTACTTGCGTGAATAAAGGTAGAAGAGTCCCGCCATGATGAGAACGACGAACGTTTCCATGAAGATGAAGAAACGTGGAACGAAAGTGCCGTCGTCGAGGAACGAGTCAGAGTAGGCGACGTATGTTCCGATAATCAGCCCGCCGAGAATCCAAGCAATCTGCCTTTTGCGATCCCACACCGGCGTTACTTCTCTTTCAACAAGCCCGACAGCCAATGCATGAGATTCAGCGCATACTGCTTGTTGTCGTTGCCGGGAACGTTCATGCCCATCTTCTGCTTGTTTTGGCCGGCGATTTGTGCTGAAAGCATGGCTGCTTCACCCTGGACCACAACGCGTCCTTTGCCAAACTTCAGCGCGATAACCTGAGCGCGTCCCGCGGCGGAGACTGATGAGTCGGCCTCGCGATTCGGTGTGTCTTTCGCCGTGTCTGAAAGTTTGAGAATGGCGATGCTGTCGTCTGGTCCTTTTAAGGATTGGCCGGTGAAGCTTTGGACGTTATTGAGCCGCTCTTCCTGGTTGCGTCCTTCGGTAATCGGATGCGTTGCGAGCAGTTTGTTTTCGCGTGAAAAGATGAGCAGTGAAGGACTGTTAGGCGCGGAGTTCGCGTCGTCGTAAGTGAAACCTTTGCTCATGTCGACGCCGAAGCGATTGCCGAGTGATGCGGCAGCGCCGCCAAACGGTGCGTGATCCGCGATCAGCAACAACGAGCCGCCGGATTTAACCCAGTCCTGCACTGCCTGGCATTCTTCTTCGGTGAAGGCAGAGGCGTCTGCGCCGTTGTCATCCATCTCTTCCGCGCCGAGTGCGTTGGCGATCACGAGCACTTTGTAACTGCTCAAACTGGTTTTGGTGAACGACTGTCGATTGCGAATGACGCGGTAGCCGTCGTTCATCAGCAGATCGACGAAAGGTTTGTAACGGCCTTCGGTTGTGTGGAAGTTGTGATGCGCTTCGTCGAACATGACGCGCGGGCCGTCTTTCTTGTACGCGGAGTTTTCGACAGCGGTATTAAATTCAGGATCAGGGAGTTGCTGGGCCAAAACGGCCACAGATGACACGGATAACACGGACAGCAGAAGGCAAAGAATAGCCGCGCGTTTCATTTTAGCTTTGTTAGCCGGTCAGCAGCCGCGTAAAGGGTCTCGTCTTTTTTGCAGAAACAGAAGCGGACTTGTTGTTGTCCGAGTGACGGCTGGCTGTAGAAGCTGGAGCCGGGAACGCAGGCGACGCCGACTTCGCGAATCAAGTGTTTCGTGAATTCGACGTCGTCAGAAAACCCGAACGCCGAGATGTCGGTCATGATGTAGTAAGCGCCGTCAGGTACGAACGTTTTGAAACCCGCTGCTTCCAGGACCGGCAACAACAGATCGCGGCGCGCGCGATACTCGCTTTGCATCGTGTCGTAATACTCCTGCGGCAACGACAACGCGTAAGCTCCCGCCGCCTGCAACGGCGCAGCCGCACCGACGGTCAGAAAATCGTGAACTTTGCGAATGCCGCTCGTGATCGCGGGCGGCGCGATGCAGTAGCCCACGCGCCAACCAGTCACTGAATAAGTTTTCGACATCGAGTTCACGACGACCGTGCGATCGCGCATGCCCTCAATTTGGGCCATCGAGATGTGCCGGATGTCGGCGCCTTCGCGCGGATAGAGAATGTGTTCGTAAATTTCGTCCGTGAAGCAGAGCGCGTCGAATTCCTGGCACAGCCCGGCGATAAATTCCATCTCGTCCTGCGTGAACACCTTGCCCGTCGGATTATTCGGGTTGCAGACGATGATTGCCTTGGTCTTTTCGTTGAACGCGCGACGCAGTTCTTCCCGATCAAAACTCCAGTCGGGTGCGCGCAGTGGCACGTGTCGCGGACGCGCGTCAGAGAGGATCGCGTCGGGCGCGTAGTTTTCGTAGAACGGTTCGAAAACGATGACCTCTTCGCCGGGATCGACAGTGGCCATCATCGCGGCGATCATGCCTTCAGTCGAGCCGCAGGTGACGGTGATCTCGGTTTCCGGATCGATATCGAGACCGAGATATGAACGTGTTTTGCGAGCGATTGCGTCGCGAAAATCTTTTGAACCCCAGGTGATCGCGTACTGGTTGACGTCCGCCGCGATTGCTTCCATAGCTTTGCGTTTGATGTCTTCAGGCGCGGAGAAGTCGGGAAAACCCTGCGACAGGTTCACGGCGCCGTGCTTCATTGCCTCACGGGTCATCTCGCGGATGACGGACTCGGTAAACGAACTCGCCTTTTGCGAGACGTGACGGTTTTTTGAGATAGAGGGGCTGGTCATTGGTGAGGCACAGAGTACACAAAACAGTTCGACGAGGCAAAAAATCTGCGTAATCTGTGATTAGGGAATGATCTCTTCGCCGGCGGCTTCGCGCTTGAGTTGATTCAGAATGGAGCGGATAGCGGCAGCGTAACTGCCGTTGGGTGCGAGCTCGAGATACTTTTCGTAAGCAGCGATCGCTTCTTTAGGTTTGTTGAGCTTTTCGTACGCTGCGCCGAGCATCTGGTAGATGACCGGTTCGCTGTCGTAGAGCTGATCCAACGCTTTGCGCAGTTCTACGACTGCCGCTGCGAAGTCGCCCTTATCTTCCAACACACGCGCGAGACCCACGTGCGCTTCAGGCTGAAAGCCCCGCGCTTCGCGGATCGCGCGGCGGAAAGAACTGATCGCCTCGTCGTCGAACGCCTCTTCGCGATAGATGCGCCCTTCGACCGCCGAAGCCTCGGGATAGACAGGTCTGATGCGACGCGCCGCATCGATCTCAGCGCGCGCTTCTTTGAACTTGTTAAGGTCGAGCAGAACGCGTGCGAGTCCGACGTGTGCAGCGGCATTGGGTCGATTTTTCAGCGCCTCGCGGTAAAGATCGGCAGCGCTTTCCCGGCTCGCATCGTCGCGCGCTTTCTCGCGGGCCGTCTCCGCTTGTTGAAACATCAGTTCGGCCGGATCGCTTGTTCCGACAAGTTTCACGGCCAACGTGCGGCGACCCGGCAACAGTGCGGCGGTTGCTTCTTTGAAGTTGTTAGCGCGAACACGAACGGTGTGGCGGCCGGGTGAGATCTTAGTCAGTACGAGCTTGCCTGAAGCGTCGGTTGTGCCGCGCCGGACTTCGTCGATCCAGACGATCGCGTTGGGTTCAGTGGTAATTGTTAGGGCCGCTGGCTGTGCGTGGACCAACAGCGGAAGAAACATCAGCCACAGACACACACGGATGGCACGGACGGAAACAAACATTTATTCCTCGCCGCTTCCGCTAACCCGGCGCTTGCGCACGTTTGGATCGGGCGACGGCGCGATGGCGCGCGCGCCGACTTCCGAACGGAAATTGCCCTTGTCGTCGTAGAGCCGTAGATATTGCAAACGATTTCGCACCACGCCCTGAATGTATCCGCGCGTCTCTTTGAAAGGCACCGCCTCGGCCCACTCGTCGATCTCCGCCGGCAACGAGGCTTTCCACGACACCGCGCGACCTGGACCAGCGTTGTATGCGGCGGCCACATATTCGATGCGTCCAAACTTGTCGATCTGATCGCGCAGATACGCCGTGCCGAGTTGGATGTTCAAGCGCGGCTCGTACAAAGATTCGGCAGTGATCTCACGGCTCATACCGTACTTTCGCGCGGTTAGCTTTCCGGTCGGCACCAAAACCTGCATCAAGCCGTACGCCGCGGCTCCCGATCGCGCTCGTGCCGTGAAGATCGTTTCCTGACGAATCAAACCGGCCACTTGATACGGATCGAGATTTCGTGCGCGCGATTCCTGCACGATGATGTCCCAATAGGCGAGCGGGTAAAACACGTCCCACTGCTCGCGTGTCATCTCCTCGGGTTTCATCTGCGAATAGTCGGGAAAACTGCGGCGCAGCGTGTTGAGCGCGCGAACATTGTCGTCGTTTGAACGATGAATCTTCGCGATTGCGAGGTTCACTTTTGGACTATCAGGTGTCTTCTCGCTGGCGTTTGCCAGTTCTTTCAGAGCGAGATCGTCGAGACCAATGTTGTCGAGTTCGTCGGCTTTGATGATGCGTGTGTCGGCGTCCGCGTCAGCGGTTTCTTCAGCGACGGTGACGGTTTGGAGATTCGCCATCGCGCGCGCGACGATGGATTCAGGCGGAAATGTTTTCGCCTGTGTGGTCCGGCTCAGGACGTCCAGACGTTGTTTGGCGAGATAGCCGTACCAGTTCGCGTCGTAACGTCCCTGCATAGCCTCGTAAAGCGCACGCGCCTCGCCCAGCTTCCCGGCTCTTTCAGAATCGCGCGCGGCCCAGTATCCGGCACGCCCGCGATTGTCCGTGTTCTTGTCTGCGTAATACGCGAGATGTTCCGTCAACATGCGCGACGATTCCGCGAAGTTACGCGCATCGTGCGCATCCCACGCGAGATCAAACTGCGCCTGGGCCACTTCGATCGAACTCGAAAATCCATTCACCGCCGCGCGCAGGAAATAGTTGGCGTCAACGTTGTTCTTCGCTTCTCTTGCGATCTCGCCGACCTCGACAAAAGCTTTCGGCGTGAAGTTGCTCGCCGGAAACACGCGCCGCATTTCTTCGACCGTCGCACGCGCCGGTTCCCACTGCCGGGTGCGAGCATACAACTGCGCGAGATTGAAAAGGGCTTCGGCTTTAGTTTCACCCGCGGAAGCCGGAATGCTGTTCACTGCTGACAGAGCATCGGGGATCTTGCGTGCATTGGAGGCGGCGATTGCGCGGCGTAGCTGGTTCTGGTTGGTGGCAGTAGCGGGAAACTTCGCGAACGCATCGCCATAAGCGGTCAGCGCATCGGCGAATCGTTTCGCGTTATACAAACGATCCGCGCGGGCCATCGCTTCTTCAGCACTCGCGGGCGACGTAGTAGAACCAAGCCGTGTAATTGCTGTGGCAACTTCGGCGCTCTCCTGCGAATCTGCCGCAAAGAAATATAGACGACGATACGACGCGAGGGCGCGCGTGTTATCCGACGTTTGCTCGTAAGCTCTCGCTGAAGCTAACAGCGCAGCAGCATCGTCCTTCGCATTTAAATCTTTCAGCAGCAGCGGA
>DATNJO010001023.1:0-2525 GCA_035603895.1 Pyrinomonadaceae bacterium | reverse complement strand
GCCGGCCGCGATAGCACGACTCCGACCAGGTGATCAGAACGACGTCGATCAGTTCTCCGCCCCACAGGACGTTGAGCCACGCGTTTTCGATTCGCTGCTTCGGTTTCTTGCGCGGATCTTCCCAACGAATGGTCGCGTGCTGATAAACAGACCTCTGCGCGATTACGGAGCATTTCTCGGAGCGCACGAAGGCGTCCAGGTCAAACTCCCAGTTTCTTCCTTCCAAAATTGTTTTTTCCGGATGCAGTTCCGCCAACTCGCGCGCTACGTGATAACCGACGTAGTCGTTCGGCTGATGGAGTGCGTCACGGATGAAGTTTTCAATGCCCATAGCAATACAACGGCCAGCTTTCTATCTGGCAAATACAAACACACACGGGTTCTATCTGACGGACGGGTTCTGTCCGGCAGACATGGACCGGCAATAATCCTTTGAGACTTTCCCGGGACTCTCTAAATACACTTGGAGGTCACGACCGAGGCGGTCGCAAAGGAACTCAGTAGAGGGTACAAAGCGTGCGTGACAGCATAACCGTAAACCTACTTCTCTGAAGTGGGCCAACACCATACCGCACGTCCGCGCGGTTCGTCAAGATTTTTGGTAGTAGCCACAAAGAGGCACAAGAATTTGTAAACACATTTGTGCCTCTTGTGCTTCTTGTGCCTCTTTGTGGCTTTAGTTGGACTTCGCGAAGTAGCCGGGGCGGTGGCGGAGTTGGAGGTTGGATTTGAGGAGAGTGGGGTTGGTGATCTCGATGGTGATCTTGCGATAGGCGCCGTCGCGTTCTTTGTTCGTAGGAGAGTAAGCGATGAGATACTGCGTGCGGAGTTCCCGTTCGATCTCCGCAAACGCCGCGTTCAGATCAAACTTCTTGTCGGGAAAGAACGCCCGTCCGCCGGTTCGTTCCGCGATGTCGCGTAACGGATCGCGATAGACACCTTCCAGTTTGCTATTCCCGATCCCAATCGCATAAATGACCGTCTCAGCAGCGAGCGCGCTATTCACCGCTTGCTTCAGCAATAAACGGCTCGTCGTATCAATGCCATCAGTCAACAGAATGATCGCACGCCGGCGCTGCCCCATCGACTTCGTCAAAACATTATTCGACGTCAACGCCACCGCGTCCCAAATCGCCGTCGAACCTTCCGGCGGTGTTGCCGGCAAACGTGGACCAGTCGGTATGCCGCTCAACGGTTTGCCCGAACCAATATAATTCGGCGCCGCAATCTCAACTCCTTGCAACACGCGATAAACACTCAACACGTCGCGTGTCAGGTTCTGCTCGAGATACGCCGAGCCGGTGAACGGAAGGATCGCGACCTGATCCCGGTTCGACTTAACAACATTCTCAATGAACAATCGCGCCGCCGCTTTTTCCTGCGGCAACGTCTCTTCCTGCGACGCACTGACGTCGATCAGAAATGCAATCGCCAACGGACGATCGGTTTCCTGCTGAAACGTGAAGAGTGTTTGCGGCACACCGTCTTCGAGCACGCGCAAGTCTTCCGCTCGCAACGTGGTGACAAAGCGCCGCTGTTTGTCGGTTACAGTGAATGGCAGGTTCGTGAGTTCCGACTCAACACGGACCACATCGTCCTGATCCACGGTCTGCGAACGAACTTCATAAACCCTCACACCACTAGCCACAAAAAGCACAAGAGGCACAAGAAGCACAAGACCATAAATGAGTTTGCCAACCATGTTTCTACCCTCTTGTGCCTTTTGTGCTTCTTGTGCCTCTTGTGGTTATTTCTCGCTGATACAAAACAGCGTGTTCTGTCCACGCAAATAAATCTCGCCGTCGGCAATCACCGGCGTGGCGATGAAAACCTGATCCTCGAGCGTGTTGACACTAAGCACTTCAAATTTCTCGCCCATCTTCAACACGACCACATCGCCATCTTCAGTCGCCACATACAATTTTCCGTTCGCGCCGACCGGCGACGCTTTCAGATTGGATCCCTTCGGCAAACGCGTCTGCGCGTAAAATGGTTCACCAGTCGTGGCATTGAAAGCGCTCACCATTCCGTTATCGGTGACGACGTACAGTTTGTTGTCGTAAAGCACCGGCGAGGTTGTATAAGCCAAACCGCGCGTGTGGCTCCAGGCGATCGCCTCCGAATTAGTTATGTCGCCATCCTTGCCGAGTTTGATCGCCATGAGCTTCGGATCCCGATGACCACTCATCACGAAGACCATCCCGTTGTGGTGAACGGGCACGGGAATAACATTGGAGCCAAGACCAGCCGACTCCCAAAGAACCTTTCCGTTTCGCGCATCGTAACTCCGCACTTTGTTAGTCGCGGGCACGATGATCTCGATTCGACCGTTGTGCTCGATCGCGAGTGGTGTGCTCCACGAACTCGGTTCGTCTCGCTGAGAACGCCACAACTCTTTTCCGTTGCGCTTGTCGATCGCTACCATGAACGACCCGGCCTCATGATCGAAAACCAGGAACAGTTGATCGCGAAGCAACAGCGGCGCAGTACCTTCGCCAAACGCGAGCCGCATCTTCATCTGCACG
>DATNJO010001022.1:0-2805 GCA_035603895.1 Pyrinomonadaceae bacterium | reverse complement strand
TTCTGTTTTTGTGCTTTTGATTTCATGCTTCAGCTCCTATCGATTATTTCGCAAACGCAACTTCGTCCAGCAAAACGCCGGGACTCATCGTCGAGGCAAGATTCACTTTCTTCACATACTTGCCCTTCGCCGTTGCCGGTTTCGCCTTCACCACCGCATCGAGCAGCGCCTTCGCGTTCTCGCGCAGCTTGTCATTCTCAAATGAAACCTTGCCGACACCGACGTGAATCACGCCCGTCTTGTCGACGCGATACTCGACCTTACCGGCTTTGGTTTCCTTAACCGCAGTCGCCACGTCAAACGTAACGGTGCCGGTCTTCGGATTGGGCATCAGGCCGCGCGGGCCGAGAATCTTTCCGAGCTGACCGACGAGTCGCATCATGTCAGGCGTGGAAATCACGGCGTCGAAATCCGTCCAGCCGCCCTTGATGCGGGTTACGATGTCCTCGCCACCGACGATATCCGCGCCCGCCTCTTCAGCTTCACGCAGCTTCTCGCCCTGGGCGATCACGAGCACGGTCTTAGACTTGCCGAGGCCGTGCGGCAGCACGAGCGTGCCACGCACGAGTTGATCTGCTTTGCGCGGATCGACGCCCAGCCAGACCGTCAATTCAACTGTTTCGTCAAACTTTGCGAAGGAGATCTCTTTGACTTTGGCTACGCCTGAATCGAGATCGTATTTGCGTCCCGCGTCGATCTTCTCCAGCGCGGCGCGGTACTTCTTTCCGTGTTTCTTCATTATCAACTCCGAGGTGCAAGCGGGGTTTCATCCCCTCCCTCTCAAGTTTCCACTATTCGACTGTCAGGCCCATCTGCCTTGCAGTGCCTTCGATCGTGCGAATAGCTGACTCCAGACTCGTGGTGTTCAAGTCCGGCATTTTTGTCTTGGCAATTTCTTCGATCTTCGCCTTCGAAATCGCGCCAACTTTCTCGCGGTTCGGCTTGCCCGATCCTTTCGGGATGCCGGCGGCCTTCTTCAGCAGGTCAGCCGCGGGCGGAGTCTTCGTTTCAAACGTGAACGAGCGATCCGCATAAACCGTGATCACGACCGGCACTTTCAGATCGGGATCCATTTGCGAAGTCTTGGAGTTGAACGCCTTGCAAAACTCCATGATGTTCACGCCGTGCTGACCGAGCGCCGGTCCGATTGGCGGCGCCGGATTCGCCTTGCCGGCGGGAACCTGTAATTTGATGTAACCGGTAATCTTCTTTGCCATGTCTCACTCTAAGGGCACGCGATTTTTATAGGTCCTATACGACCCATAGGCCCTATTCTTCCTCTGCGAACGTCACCTTCTCGACGTCCAAAAAATTCAATTCCACCGGCGTCGAACGGCCGAAGATCGTCACCGTGACCTTCAACGTGGATTTATCCTCGTTCACCTCTTCAACCTTGCCGGTAAAGCTCTGGAACGGCCCCGACTTAATGCGTACAGTCTCGCCTGCCGCATACGAAAACTTCGGCTTCGGCTTCTCTGCGGCCTCGGCCTGTTGGTTCACGATCTGGTCGACTTCCTGCGGGGTCAGCGGCGTCGGATTGTGACCGCCAACAAAGCCCGTCACTTTCGGCGTCGACTTGATCATGTGAAACACGTTGTCAGGAATATGGCCGCGGTCGTCGCAGTCAATCTGAACCAGTACGTAACCCGGATAGAACATGCGCGACGATTCGATTCGTTTGTTACCGCGCATCTCGACCACGGTTTCGGTAGGCACCAGGACCTCGGTGATCTCGTTTTGCAGATCGGTGTCCCGGATGCGCGCTTTCAGACTATCGCGCACCTTTTTCTCGTGTCCCGAGTACGTATGAAGAATGAACCACTGAAGCATCTAAAACTCTTTTCTTCAGGCCAGGCCCAAAAACGCTGCGATCTTTTCCAGTAACCAATCCAACCCAACAATCAACCGCGACAGACCCTGATCCACCGCGAACAAATAAATCGCGAAGAAGATCACGGCAATCAAGGTGATGACGGTCGTGTTCTGCACGTGCTTGGCGTCCGGCCAGGAAACACGTTTCATCTCCGCCCGAGTGTCGTGCAAAAACTGACCGATGCGCCCAAAGAGGCTCGGCCCGTGTTCGCGGCGCACCGGCTTGCTTTCTGGCCCGTCGCTAAAGCGCGCCGTTGGCGCCCCCACTATTCGGGCATCTGGATTATCTGTTTCAGCCATAACTTCCTGAACTGTCTTGCCGCGCTGATTCCGAACGCCCTCGACTTAGAATGGCAGGGGTACCAGGATTCGAACCCGGACTTTCGGTTTTGGAGACCGACGTGCTAACCGTTGACACTATACCCCTTTAGGCATTGTCGATTTTCAATTGCCGATTGCCAATTTGATCGCCGTCGGTCTCCACAATCGGAAATCGGCAATCGGCAATCGACAATGTCTTTACTTCGTTTCCTTGTGATCAGTGTGCTTTCGGCAACGACGGCAGAACTTACTGAATTCCAACCGGTCAGGCGTTGTCTTCTTATTCTTGGTCGTAGCGTAATTGCGACTCTTACAAAGGCCGCACTGAAGCACAATATTATCGCGTGGCATTTCTAAAAACCTCTATAGGCCCAATATGACTCATAGGTCTGATAAGACCTATTCAACAATGTCCGACACCGTGCCGGCGCCGACCGTACGGCCGCCTTCACGAATCGCGAACCGCAATCCCTTCTCCATGGCGATGGGCGCGATCAACTCGATCTCCATCGCCACGTTGTCTCCCGGCATCACCATCTCCACGCCTTCCGGCAGATGCGCCACTCCCGTCACGTCCGTCGTGCGGAAGTAGAACTGCGGCCGGTAACCCGT
>DATNJO010001021.1:0-5571 GCA_035603895.1 Pyrinomonadaceae bacterium | reverse complement strand
GAATGAGAGGCAAGAGGCCGAAGAGGAACACCCCCATGAAACTGAACGCAAAACGAGTCACATTCATAGTCATCGCGCTCGCAAGTCTATACGTCATGTACCACAACGAGCGTTTTCTTATCGACTCAGAGCATCCAGCCTGGCAACGCTACGAGGCTTTTAAGTGGTGGTTGTTGCCACATGGCGTCTTCGGCGCGATCGTCCTGCTCTTTGCACCCTTTCAGTTTTCCGAGCGAATGCGCCAACGATTCACGAAGGCGCATCGTGTGATGGGGCGCTTCTACGTGGTGGGCGCACTCGCTCTCGCGCCCATGGGAGCTTACATCCAGTATTACCAGGAACGCATGGGAGCGCCGCGTTCATTCACGGTTCTCGGTATCGTCGACGCCACGATGTTAATGGGCACGACCTTGCTTGCGCTTCTGTTCGCGGTCAGGCGCAAGATCGCGTTGCACCGGCAGTGGGCCACACGCAGTTACGCCGTCGCTTTGGTCTTCATTGCCGCACGCTTTGTGATGGGCATCACTGGTTGGGAACAACTCGGAATCGAGATCGTGCAGGCAATCATCTGGTCGTGTTTGGCGCTTTCAATGGTCTTCGCCGACATTTCGATTCACTGGCGAGAGATCCGGTCGGCGTTGTCAGTGCGGGTGAAGGCGCCGGTTGCGGCGAAACCGGCTGTGGTTAACCCTGCTGCACGCGCTGCGTAGTGAGTTTCAAAGTTTGGTGAAGGACTGAAGCCCACTCTTCAGCCCTTCACGCAAACGACCTGCTTGATCTCCGCGACAACTTCCACCAGGTCTTCCTGGTTTTTCATTACCGCTTCAATCGATTTATAAGCGCCCGGAATTTCATCCAGCACGCCTGTGTCCTTGCGGCATTCAACGCCCGCGGTCTGACGCGCCAGATCTTCGGCCGAGAACGCACGCTTGGCCGCACCACGCGACATCTTGCGGCCCGCGCCGTGAGAACACGAATGAAAACTCTCGGCCGCGCCACGTCCTTTCACGATGAACGACTTCGCGCCCATCGATCCGGGAATGATGCCGTACGTGTCTTTGCCGGCGTTAATTGCGCCCTTGCGCGTGACGAAAACTTTCTCGCCAAAATGCTCTTCGAGCGCAACGTAGTTGTGATGACAGTTGACCTGAAGTTCAGGTTTGAACGGCTGACGGTGATTGAACAGTTTGTTAAATACCTTCAGCAAACGCGTCATCATGATTTCGCGGTTCTTCATCGCATAGTTTTGTGCCCACTTCAGATCTTTCCAGTAAGCAGCAAACTCAGGTGTGCCCTGAATGAAGTAAGCGAGATCCGGCGCTGGAAGCTCCGACAGTTTCCACAACGACTTCGCGGTCGAGATGTGACGGTCGGCGAGTTCCTTGCCGATGTTGCGCGAGCCCGAGTGGAGCATCAACCAAACGAAATTCTCCGTGTCAAGACAAACTTCGATGAAGTGATTGCCGCCACCGAGAGTACCGAGCTGTTTCATGGCCTTCGCTTTACGATCGCGAACGCCCTCGTGCAGATCGGCGAAGTCGTTCCAGCCTTCCCAATACGAAGATTCATCAACTGATTCTTTGTAGTTGTTGAAGCCGACCGGAATCGCTTCCTCGATTGCTAGTCGCAAGTCTTTCAACTTGCCATCAAGGATGTGACTCTTGAACGGCGTCTTCAGCGCCATCATTCCGCAGCCGATGTCCACTCCGACCGTCGCGGGGATCACGGCTTCTTTGGTAGCGATCACCGAACCAACCATGCTCCCGACGCCGAGGTGCGCATCGGGCATCAACGCGACGTGCTTGAACAAGCACGGCAAGCGCGAAACGTTGCGCAGCATGTTCTGCTCGTCAACGCTGAACTCATGGTTGGCCCAGGACAGTATGTCGTGCTGAGCGCCACCGATTGTTAGTTTTTCGTAAGGCATAAGTACCTCCTTTGTAAGTGTAGTCGAAAATTCATAGAGCCTTCGATCGTCAAAAACTAAGGAGCGGGCATTTAGCTTCCGGGGAAGCTGCCCGCTCCTTCAATTCTCTTGAGTTTTCTTTGAGATTTTGGGAGCGGGAATCCGCTCCCGCTGAATTAATGCGTGGTTCGCCGGCTACCGACGGACACGACCGCGTACCCGGCCTTGGGTTGCCGTTTGATCGTGCGTTCTATGTTGTTCCAGCTCATCATCGAATGCTCTTCCTCAGCTTTGCGGGCTTCGCTCAGCGCGCAAAGGGAGACTTGTATAAAGCAGGATCACCGATCGTGTCAAGAAGTCTTTTGAGAATTATTTTGTTGTTTTGGAACTTCGTCGGTCATCCATTGGGCAGTACCCTCCGAGGCGTAGCCGATGAAGCGCTGCTCCTGCGCCAGCAACTCAGACTCATGCTTGGCCTGCTCCTGGATGTTCCACGCTCTGCGCTGTTCGAGTGCTGAGCGCATGCGCTTGGTAATGGAGAGGGATGCAAGCACAGGCGCGGCTATCGGCCACGCTAGTCCCAACCAAAGATCTCGCTTCACGGATCCGGACCTATAAGAGACCCAGAACGCCACTGCGCCAATGACATATAACAATGGTAGCCAAGTGATTAACAGAGCCATGAGGAAAAGAATTTCAAAAACTTATCGGTGTTGGACTACGCGCCCAATTGTAGCCACAAGAAGCACAAAAGGCACAAGTGATTTTGAAAAACTTTGTGCTTCTTGTGCTTTTTTGTGGCGTGGTCTAGTTCAAAAGAATGTAGAAACCAAACGCTGAGCAAAACTGGGCACAGCGGTCGCAAGAGTTCTTAAAGCCATGTTGACGCGGTTCAACTTCCGGATCGACGATGTATGTTATAGTTCGCGCACCCTCCCACAAATCGAAGCCACCGACTCCTTGTAATGGGTGTACATTGTGCGCCCACAGGTGATATGCTGCCCCCTGTTAAGGAGAAAGTGGATGGCAAAAGCAAACACAGTGCGAAAGGCTTCGACCCAAAAGGCTTCCCGTTTTAGTATTCGTGCATCGGCCACTCAAAAGAGAGTTATCGCGGAAGCAGCTCGCATTAAAGACACAACGATTAGTGATTTTGTGCTCGAACAGTCGCTCACAGCAGCGCAACAGGTTATTGCTGATCAGGTTCAATTCCGGCTGCCTAAGAAACAGTGGAAGGAGTTTTGTGATGCGCTTGATGCGCCGCCAAAGACGATACCTTCCCTGCGTAAACTGCTAAATAAGCCCGGACTATTTGATGCCCAGAACTGAAATTCTCAACCCGCCAGTACTGTTAACAAAAGACCATGACCGTAATTCCTTCGACTGTGGCGTGCCGGCACTTAACGACTATCTCCAAAAATATGCTTTACAAAATCAGAAGAAGCACGCCGCAAGGACCTATGTTGCAGCGCGCGGCAATCGAATAATTGGTTATTACTCGCTTGCCTACGGTTCGGTGTCGCTCGAAGAAGCTCCGCAAAACGTAAAATCCGGGCTCCCCAGGCATCCCATTCCAGTGATTCTCCTCGCTCGATTGGCCGTAGATTCAAGTGAGCAAGGAAGCGGTTTAGGGGCCGCACTGCTGAAAGATGCGCTACTGCGAACGATTCAGGCGGCTGAGATTGCTGGTCTAAGGGCAATGCTCGTGCACGCAAAGGACGATTCCGCTAAACGTTTCTATGCAAAATTCGGCTTTGAGCCATCGCCTACTGATGCATACCATCTCTTTCTGAGAGTTGCAGACATTCTTTCGAGTCTTTAATAGGAACGTTGACATAGTCGCGCGAGCTAGAGTAAGTTTAGGCCCTTCGGAAGACGAGAAATGATTTCGACACGGCCCACGCAAATGATTGTCGCTGTTATTAGAGGCGATCAGATGTGTGCTTGTTTGTGTTGTTGTAAGCCGTCAAATGAGCGGACTGTGTATGTGATCTAGGATTTAAAGCAATCATCAGCATTCACCAGGCCGCTCTTTTGAGCGGCCTTTTTGTTGTGCGCAACTCGAAGCCGAAAGGAAAAACTATGAATGATCCAGACACGTTGGCCATCTACTACGAGCATCCCGACTGGTTTCGGCCGCTCTTCGCGGAGCTAGATCGACGAGCCGCTCCGTACGTAAAGCTTGATGCGACTCGTCATTCTTACAACCCAAGCGACAGCGACCAGACTTACAAGGTGCTGTTCAATCGGATGAGCCCGTCTGCATACCTCCGCGGCCACGGCCACGGAATTCTCTACACGCCCCAATACCTAAACCATCTCGAGAGTTTGGGCACCCGAGTCATCAACGGCGAGAAAGCTTTCGCCATCGAGATCTCCAAGGCGCGCCAACTCTCGTTACTCGAGTCACTAAACCTGCCCTACCCGAAAGCACGCGTGATCAACTCTCCTTCGCTAGCCGTTGAAGCTGCCGAAGGTCTGCGCTTCCCGATCGTGGTGAAAGCAAACATCGGCGGTAGCGGCGCCGGCATTGTTCGTTTTGATTCGCGCGAACAACTGAAAAACGCTGTCGAAAACGGCAAACTCGATCTCGGCGTCGATCAAACAGCGCTGGTCCAGGAGTTCATTCCACCACGCGATGGACACATCACGCGCGTCGAAACACTCGGCGGCAAGTATCTCTATGCGATCAACGTCTTCACGACTGGCGACACGTTCAATCTCTGCCCCGCTGATATCTGCCAAACCACGGACGGAGTTGAGCTGACGCGCGCCGCGTGTCCCGTTGATGCGCCGCGTTCCGGCTTGCGCGTCGAAGCGTTTGGACCACCACGCGACGTCATCAAGGCGGTGGAACGAATCGTTCAAGCCGCGCAGATCGATGTCGGCGGCGTCGAGTACATCGTCGACGATCGCGACGGTTCGTTGCTCTATTACGACATCAATGCGCTTTCAAACTTTGTCGCTGATGCACCGCGCGTAATCGGCTTCGATCCACACGCGCGACTGGTCGACTTTCTGCAAGAGGAGATAAGACGATGCGCTACGGTTACTGGCTCCCGGTTTTCGGCGGTTGGTTGAGAAACGTCGAAGACGAGGGGATGGAAGCGAGTTGGAACTACGTCAGCAAGCTGGCGCGTCGCAGTGAACAACTCGGATACGATCTGACGTTGATTGCCGAACTCAATCTCAACGACATCAAGGGCGTCGAAGCACCTTCGCTCGATGCGTGGTCCACTGCTGCGGCGTTGGCAGCAGTCACCACGACGCTCGAGTTGATGGTCGCAGTGCGTCCAACGTTTCATCAGCCGGCACTTCTCGCCAAGCAAGCCGCAAACATCGATCACATCGGCGGCAATGGTCGGCTTTCGTTGAACGTCGTGTCGTCGTGGTGGGCGGACGAGGCGCGGAAGTACGGCGTGGAATTCGAACAGCATGACGATCGTTACGCACGCACGCGTGAGTGGCTCGAGATCGTCGAACGCCTGTGGCAGGAAGATCATTTTTCGTACTCGGGAAAGTACTATCACGTTGACGATGCGGTGTTACAACCAAAACCCACGACGCGGCCGAGACCGACGATTTACGCGGGCGGCGAATCGGAAGCAGCGAAGGAACTGATCTCGCGCTGGTGCGACGCGTACGTGATGCACGGTGACGAACCG
>DATNJO010001020.1:0-6621 GCA_035603895.1 Pyrinomonadaceae bacterium | reverse complement strand
GCGCTTAGTGGTCCAATCGTCAAGAAGCGCGCATCGTTCTCGGCATTCTTCGGCCGCTATCTCAGCGACGCCAACTCCGTCGTCAACGCCACCACTCTCGATCCGGTCACGCTCGAAGAAGTCAGCGTCAATCAATCATTCGTGACGCCGGAAAAGAACACCTACGGCAACCTTCGCGGCGATCTCAAGCTCAACAAAAAGCACACGCTCGTCGGCAGGGTCAACTACAACGTCTCGACGCAAGACCTGCAAGGCATCGGCGGATTCTCACTGCCAACACGCGCGTACAGCGGACGGCGCACCAACTTCACCTTCCAGATGACCGAGACCGCGATGCTCAACGAAAAGACCGTTAACGAAACACGTCTTCAGTGGATTCGAAATCGTTTCCGGCAAAGCAGCGTGCTGAATAGTTTCGCTTTGAACGTGCTCGACTCTTTCTTCGGTGGCGGCGCACAAGTCGGTTCGTCGTCAAACGAGCAAGAGCGCTTCGAATTGCAGAACTTCACTTCATGGACCAGTGGTAATCATTTTCTGAAGGTCGGCGGACGCGTCAGGCGCGCGCGCATCGACAGTATCTCGCCGGGAAACTTCGGCGGCACTTACACCTTTGCGGGCGGCCCCGGCCCACTGCTCGACGAAAACGATCAGATCGTGCCCGGACCAGGCGGCCAACCGCAGATCATCCAGGTCAGCAGTCTCGAACGATATCGCCGCACGCTTGCGTTTCAACGCGCGGGAATGAGTCCCGCGGCAATCAGGTTGCTCGGCGGCGGCGCGACGCAGTTTTCGATCGCGGGCGGTGATCCGGAAGCGGAAGTGAAACAGTGGGACCTTGCGTTCTACATTCAGGACGAATGGAAAGTCAGACCAAACTTCACGCTCTCGCCGGGTCTGCGTTACGAGAACCAGAACAACATCGACGGCAACTCCGACTTCGCGCCACGCGTCGCGTTTGCGTGGTCGCCGGTGTTTGGAAAACCGAAAGCCGCGACTCCGGCTGCACCAGCGGGACCAACGGCTTCCGGTGCAGCAGCCACGCCCGCTCCAGCGCCAGCGCCTATGCCCTCTGGTCCACCGAAGACAGTGTTCCGTGGCGCCGTCGGGTATTTCTACAATCGCATCTCCGAAGACATCACGCTCCAGTCGATCAGGTTCGACGGCATTCACCAGCAACAGTTTCTCGTTACCGATCCGGCAGTGCTGAATCTCTTTCCGGTCGTGCCGCCAATAGATCTGCTCGACACGTTTTCACAACCGCAGATTCGTCGCATCAAATCCGGCGATCTTCGCGCATCGCGTTCGTTTCGCGCGATGTTCGCGGTGGAGCGTCTGCTTCCGGCAAAGATCAAACTCGCGATCACTTATTTCTACGGCCGCACCACGCGGCTTCAGCGAACGGTGAACATCAACGCGCCGCTCGGCGGAACATTCATTCCCGGCCAACCAAACAGCGGCGAGCGGCCGCTCGGCAATGACGCAGGAAACATTTTCGAGTACCAGGCAACCGGCAGATCGATCGGCAACACACTCAGCCTCAACCTCAACGGCAACGTGAAGGCAGTCAGCTTCTGGGGCGGTTACAACCTCAACAAAACGCGAAACACTGATAACGGACAGACCGGTTCACCATTCGACGCTTACGACTTCAGTGAAGAGTGGGCGCGCACGCCCTTTGGCACTTTGAGCTTTGCTTACGGCGGCGGCAATTATCAGGCGCCACACGGATTTAGTATGAACATGTTCATGATCGCGAGCTCAGGCCAGCCCTTCAACATCACCACCGGACGCGATACAAACGGCGATACGTTCTTCAGCGAACGTCCGGCGTTTGCGACCGACCTGAACAAACCGGGCGTCGTGGTCACACCGTTAGGCGCGTTCGATCCGAATCCGTCAGCCGGTCAAACAATCATTCCGCGAAACTTCGGACGTGGACCAGGCTTTGTCTCAGTGAATTTCAACGTGGCGAAGGTGTTCAAGTTTGGACCAGCAATCGAACCCCAAGCGCCACCACCGGGTGGACCAGCCACGACCAGCGCGGGCGCACCGGCTCCGCCTCCAGGAGGGGGAGCGGCGAAACCACCGGCCAAGCCGCCAGTGCAACGGCCATACTCACTAACTTTCTCAGCCAGCTTCAACAATTTCTTCAACCGCAACAACGAGGGCACGCCGATCGGCAACATGTCCTCACCCTACTTCTTGAAATCCGCCTCCGGTTCAAATACCTTCTTCTTCGGCGGTGGCAGTGGCTCCGGTGGTAATCGAGTCGTTACACTGCGAGTAAGGTTGAGTTTCTGACATTTCCGATTGCCAATTGCCGATTGCCGATTTTGCGACCCGGGCTGTTCCAAAAAATCGGCAATTGGAAATTGGCAATCGGCAATTTTAATAAAATTATGTTGACGCACATTGTGGTCTGGAAGTACCGCGCGGACACGGAGCAGTTTGCGCGCGAGGAACACGTAAATCTTTTGCGCAACCTGGGGTCGATAATTCCGGAGGTGCAGAGTCTTTCAGTGGGCTTTGACATGCTCGCGCTGCCGCGCTCTTACGACACTGGTCTCGTGGCAACCTTCGCCGATCGCGCGGCGCTCGACGCTTACACCGTGCATCCCGAACACGTCAAAGTCGCAGAGTTTGGCCGCAGCATCAGCGAGCACGTCGTGTCCGTGGACTTCATAAGTTGAGATCCGTGCGCAAGAAGATTCTCATCGCGGTCGTTGCTCTTTTCCTGCTGACCCAAATTCCTTTTGCCTGTCGCCGTTACAAGCTGCGCAAGCTCAACGCCGCGGTGCAACAGATCAACACCGAACTCGCACGTAATACCAAGCCTGATTATCGCGACGAGTACAAGGGCGTGGTCCACGTGCACTCGTTTCTCGGCGGGCACAGCTCGGGCACGTTTTCAGAGATCATTTCCGCTGCTCAAAAAAACCAACTCGATTTTGTGATCATGACCGAGCACACGGAAAAGGATTTCGACACCGCGGCGATGACCTTGCAGGGAATGCACGGCGGCGTGCTCTTCGTAAACGGCAATGAGGTTTCCGCCGAGAACGGCGACCGTTTGCTGAAGCTGCCGCAGGATGTTTCGATCGTTGCTTACCCGGAAGAGTTTAAGAATTGGGAAGCGCCCGGTCTGAATGGCGTGGAGGTTTACAACGTTTATTCCAACACGCGCCGCGCCAATCCGCTCATCGCATTTTTCGATGTGCTCTGGTCGCACCGTGCCTATCCCGATCTTCTCTTCGGGCTTTATTTCGAACGGCCCAACGAGAGTTTGAAGAAATGGGACCAGGCTTTAACGCGCAACAAGCTGACCGCGACTGGCGGCAACGACGCGCACTCGAACATCGGTGTGAGTTTGCGCGACAGCGCCGGAAAAACACTCGCGGGAATTCAGCTCGATCCTTACGAAACCAGTTTCCGCCTGGTCCGGCTGCACGTGATCGCTAAAGAATTGTCGCAGGAGGAGCTACTCGAGGCTCTTAAGGCGGGCCATTGTTTTATAGGTTTCGATCTGTTTGGAGATTCGTCCGGTTTCAAATTCGAAGCGCAAACCCCAACGAAGACCGTTATTCAAGGCGACGAAATCCCGCTCCAGAACGACACTCGTTTGGTCGTTCATACACCAATTGCCAGCCGTATATTGTTGTTCAAAGACGGCTCTGTAATCCTGAACGAGAGCGGGGTAACAACGAAGGAAATCCCGATAACCGAACGGGCCGTATATCGTGTAGAAGTTTATTTACCGGGGATCGAACAAGTAATCGGCGAGAAGCCCTGGATCATTTCAAACCCCATTCATGTTCGATAACGGGCTTTAAAAACGGCTGCGCCCCACTGGGTGCCCTGCTAGCGGCCCTGTGGGGCGTCAAACCATCGCCGGAAAGCTCCGGCTTACTTGTTCTCGGAAGCGGTGCGTACGTTCACCGGATTACTGTTGGGAACCTAGTGTTTGGTTCCGACACTCCCTCATGCCCGAGTATAGTGGGGTTTCGGGAGAACAGCCTTCCACACACTGTTTTTTCAAGTCCGTCCAGTCTAGGCTTGGTACGCTATCGTGTCAAGATTCAGCTTGACCGAATGTGAACGATACAAATTATGGAAATCAAAATACCAACTCCACCAACCTTCAACTTCAAGAGAACCATCATCAGCCACGGTTGGTACGGCTTGCTCCCGTTTGGCCTCAATTCCGAAAAATGGGAGCTCCTGCGCGTCATCGACGTTGGTCCGAAGCCGCCCGTAACCATTGTCATGAGCGGGCGAAAAAGCCACATTCGGATCACCACTTCGCGCACGCTCAACAAGGGTGAAACCGCCAGGGTCATCCGCGACGCCCGCCACATTCTGCGGCTAGACGATGACCTCGAGCCGTTCTATCTCGCCATGAGCGCCGAACCGGAGTTTGCCTGGATCGGTATTCAGGGCGCTGGGCGAATGCTTCGCTCGCCGACCGTCTTTGAAGACCTCGTGAAGACGCTCTGCACCACTAACTGCTCGTGGGCCCTGACGCAGAAGATGGTGACCGGTCTGGTCGAAAATCTCGGACGCCAGGGCGACGACGGGCGACGTTCATTTCCCACCGCCTCGGACATGGCTGACATGCCGCTGAAGTTTTTCGTGGATGAAGTTCGCAGCGGCTATCGCGCGCCTTATCTGAAAGAGCTGGCCGAGCGCGTGGCGTCCGGAGAATTGAACGTGGAGGAATGGCTGACCAGCGCAGTCCCGACCGCCGAACTGATCAAACAGATCAAGGGCGTGAAAGGCGCAGGCGATTACGCTGCTGAGAACCTGTTGAAGCTGTTGGGACGTTACGACGGACTTGCACTCGACTCGTGGACGCGAGCGAAGTTTTTTCAGGTCAGGAACAATGGGCGAAAAGCCACAGACAAAAAGATCGCTCGCTACTATTCGCGCTTCAACGAGTGGCGCGGGCTCGCGCTGTGGTGCGACATGACCCGCGACTGGCTGGAATAAGTATTAACCACAGAAGCACAGAAAAACGAAGGGTGGTCTCCGGAGGAAGACCACCCTTCGTTTTGCTAGTTTGCGCCCCCGCAAACTACTTGTTGAAAACCAGGGTCGAGTCCTGGGCACCGCGCGGACTTTCACTGTGACGAGTAACCGTCAACGACTTACCGTCGCCTGACAACACCAGCTTGTCGCTCGAGTTCAAAGTAACCTCACCATTCGGTCCCTGAAAAGTTGACTTCGACGTCATCTCGATCGTCTTGCCATCTCCTGAAACCGTTGCCTTCCGAACAGTCTTTCCACGCTCGTTCTCCGAAGAAGTTTCACTACCATCGAGATTGTATGTTCTTGGACCACCAAAGCCGCCGCCCATACCACGGCCACCGCCACCGCCGCCCGGGCCGCCCGGACCACCGGCTGGCGGATTGCCACCCGTAGTCTTCTCTTCGATGGTGATTTCTTTGTCGGTTTGCGTGATCACCCACGAAACGCTTTCGGCGTTTTGCTGACGCGGATTGAGACCCTGGCTTTTGCTCTTATCAAGCGTCCAGGTGCCGGCGAAATTGGCGGGTGCGGCAGCATGCACAGCCAGAGTAATTACGAGCGCGCTCATTAGGCCAAGAGCAGAAAGCAACTTTCTCATTCAAGATCTCCTTACAAAATTGTTAATGAATATCCGGCGAATGCGTTTTATGAATGATTCGGCGAATGCGCGGAGTCTAGCAGAACGACCAACGAAATTCTGTAAGCAAATGTAAAGTTTTGTATAGAGAAGGTAAAGAAATCCATAGTGGGAACCTTTCCCTTCGCGTCTGCGTACGATGCCGAGTGTTCATGATCTTACGAGATCATTTTTCTTGTCATAACCAAACTGCGAGTGGTGTTTAGTCGCAGAGGAGCTCGGTGATAACGAGTGTGACCTAACTAAATTAAGGAGAGCTGTAATGAAGTCAATCATGAGTAGAATGCTGGTCGTTTTAATGGTTGGTGCACTGACGAGTGTCGCTGCGCTTGCCAAAGTGCATAAGCACAAAGTCACCTTCGAAGAGGATATCAAGGTGAATGGCACGGTCGTGAAAAGAGGAACCTACGACGTCAAATTTGACGACGAGACCAACCAACTGTCGATCTTGAAGAACGGTAAAGTTGTGGCCCAGGCCATGGCGCGTCTCGAATCGCGCGAGAAGAAGGCCAACGATTTCCAACTGCGTTCCACCAACAAGGAAAACGAGCAGCACCTGACTGGCGTGACCTTTGGTGGTTCTGACAAAGACGTTGTCATCACCGAGGGTGGTGCGACAACCACGGGCAGCAACTAAGAAAAGTTTTTCCCCCTACACACCTGCAATTCCCGACTACGCCTCTAAGCCCACAGGCTCGGAGGCGTAGGTGTTTTTACTGGAGTTGTTTTTGTGGGGGCTGATCTCTAGTATGACGCACATGAGATACAGACGATTTGGCCGCACCGGATGGGAAGTCAGTGAGATCGGCTATGGCATGTGGGGCATGGCTAGCTGGTCCGACTCAAGCGACGACGAGTCGCTGCGTTCGCTTCAAGCTTCAGTCGATCTCGGCTGCAATTTTTTCGATACAGCCTACGCTTACGGAAACGGCCGCAGCGAAAACTTGTTGGGCCAGATC
>DATNJO010001019.1:0-2245 GCA_035603895.1 Pyrinomonadaceae bacterium | reverse complement strand
AGTTGAAAGTAACTCATCACGCCGAACAGGATCACTGACGCCGTTAATACCGCGGTCATTACCGGCCGCCTAATGAATGGTTCTGACAGATTCATGACTTCGATCCGTCTCCTGCGACTGCCGGGCTGTTTGCTTCGCGTGGTTGTTCGACCGCCACCTTGCCGTTGGGCGTGACGCCGAGTTGTCCGTCAGTCACCACGCGCTCGCCGGCTTGAACGCCTTTCTCAACCACGATCAGATCGCCCTGGCGTTGGCCCAACGTGACGGAGCGTTGTTCGGCGGTCGAGTCGGGTTTGACCACGTAAACGTAAGATCCGTTTGCCGACATCTGCGGAGCAGATACTGGAACCAGCACCGCGCTCTGCACCGTGCTCAAGACAAGACGCACGTTAACGAAGCGTCCGGGCCAGAAACGATGTTCCGGATTCGGCAAAGTGGCTCGTAGTGTCACCTGACCGGTTTCGTTTTGTACTGCGTTATCGACGAACGTGAGTTGACCCAGGATCGGATCGTCTGCCAGGTCCGGAATGCGAACTTCCGCTTTCAGCGTGCCGGCGCGCATCTGCTGTTGGACGGCGCTGAGATTGCCTTGCGAGATGGTGAAATCAGCGTAGATCGGATCAAGCCGTTCGATCACCAGCAAAGCGTTGTTTGGAACTGTCGTGCTCGAATCACCGCCGCCCGGACCGCCGGGATTCACCACGTTGCCGATGTCGACGAGTCGCTGCCCCACCCGCCCGTCGATCGGCGAATGGATGTAGCAGTAACTAAGTTGAACTTTCGCCGTTTCGATCGCGGCATTGTCAACTTTCATGGTCTCGTCGGCGCTGCGCACTGCGGCGCGTGCGGCTTCGGTGTTCGCTTTGAGCGTGTCGTAGTCCGCACGGAGTTGTTGATACTGTTCGCTCGCTACGACGCCTTGCTCGACGAGAGTGCTATATCTTTGGACCTGCGTGAGGCCCCACTTTTCACGAGCCACCTCGCGCGCCAGATTTGCTTCGGCCTGTTTCTTGAGCGCGCCGTCGCGGGCGAGGTTGGCCTGCGCCTGTTTGAGATTCGCGTCAAACGGGCGCGGGTCGATTGTAAAAAGTAGTTGGCCCGTTTTGACATTGGCGCCGTCGGCGAAGTGAATCTTCATGATCCGGCCCGACACCTGGGGCTGAATCGAGACGGTTTCGCGCGCGACGATCTTGCCGAGCGCGTCGAGATAGCTCGACACGTCCTGCGTCACGGCCGAGGCAATTTTCACGGGCGCCGGTGGACGTTCAAAATTCTGCTGAGCTTTGTTTACGCAGCCTGCCAGGGAAGACAGCAATCCCGTGATCAGGAGTGCAATTCCCAGACGATAAGACAAGCTCTGCTCGCGTTTCATAGAAATAGTTTTCCTTAGCTCATCCAGCGTCTACTTGGACAACTGAAGTTTTTTCGGGTTGAGTTGGGTACGACGGCACATCCGCATTTGTTGCGCGCCGCGTGTCGGGGGACATCGCGCACGGGCGTATGCGCCTGCCCGTGCCATTGTGCCATTTCGCGGGCTCTATCGAAAACGCCCGCGCCTGGCACCGCCCGGCCTGCCCATAGTTCCTTGTTGCCCAGAAGGCGCAAATAATACGCTTTCCAGCGCCGGTGGCGTGTTAATTACACGTAAAAAATTGTTAAGAATTGTGAACCCACTAGCGTCCGAGTTTAAGACAATTCGATTGGTTGAGCTGAGATAACTTGCTCCAGGGCGCGCAGGGCTTGCAGGGTTTCTCTGGAGGCGGGGGCGTCAATTTCTATTAGGGCCATTGCTTCACCGCCGCGTTCGCGGCGGCCGAGATGGAAACGGCTGATGTTGACGGCGCGTTCGCCGAGGATGGTGCCGACTTGCCCGATCACGCCGGGAACGTCGTTGTTGCGCATCACCAGCATGTGGCCCTTCGGGGTGGCTTCGAGATAGAAGCCGTCGATCTCGGTGATGCGGCCTTCACGCCGTTGTTCGCCGTAACCAAAGAGAGTTCCGGCGAGACTTCGCGTTGACTGCTCGGTCGTGATTTCCGTGCGGATCGCTGGCGCCACATCGCCACTGGCGCGAACATAAGTAGTCGTAACTTTGATACCGCGCTCTTCCGCAATCAGAAATGCGTTGACGACGTTCACACGCGCACTGACGTCGCGCAGCAGTCCTGCGAGAAACGCACGCGTCACCGGTGTCGCGTCGACCTTGACGATGTCGCCCGCAAACTCAAGGCGGACTTCGCTCACA
>DATNJO010001018.1:0-10499 GCA_035603895.1 Pyrinomonadaceae bacterium | reverse complement strand
CGAATGCCGAGTTCGGTTAGCTTGTCCTGCAAAAACGGAGCTTGCGCGGCCACGCCAATCACGAGATCAGGCTTCAACCCGGTGAGTTGTTCGAGATTGGTCTTCTCCCAACCATTCACGCGCGGTTTGTTCTTAACGTCTTCCGGATAACTACAAAACTGCGAAACGGCGACAACCTGCGGCCACGCTCCGACACCGTAAAGAATCTCCGTAACACTCGGACTGATCGAAACGATACGCTGCGGCGCCTGGACCACAGCATCGTGCGTTTCGGGCGCCGGTTGCGTCACGCAACTCGCACTGACGACCACGAGCAGCGCAAACAGCACCAACCTTTGCTTGAATCTCATCAATCCTGCGATCCTGTCTAAAACACAAAACTCGCGCCGGCGCGGCCGGTACGCCCAGGCGTGCGAAAGCCGCTCTCGAAATATTCGCGGTCAAACAGATTATCGACGTAACCAAAGAAGCGCAGTTGCCGCTTGTCATCACCGAGCGGCAACGAATAGCTCGCGCCGAGATCGGCCTTCGCGAGACCTTTGAAGCGATAGCCACGGCTCGCAAATGTGACCGGATCGAAGATCGCGCCGAGGTAGTTGCTCGACGCAGAGAAGTCGAAGTTGACGAATAGCCGCCGGCCAATGCGCTGCGTCGCGACTATAGAGAATTGATGATCGGGAATGATTAACGAACGAATCGTGCCAGGCACTTGCGGCGTGCGCTGTTGTGCTTTCGTGAAGGTGTAGGCGGCGGTCAGATTCAACGTTCTGGTCGGAGTCGCGCGCAGTTCGACTTCCGCGCCACGTGCGATGCCACCATTCGTGTTCAGATAACCGCCAAACCGGCCAAACGGATCGGTGTTGAAATCGATCAGTCCCGAGAAATCGAAGATGATCACCTGGCGCAACTGAGTGTAGAAGTAGGTCGCGGAGACGCGCACTCGATTGTCGGCAAATGTCTGATCGACACCGGCGTCAAAAGCGATCGTACGTTCCGGCTTGAGACGCGGGTCGCCAAAGATCGAGTAACCGAAAAAGCTGTCGAAGGCTGTGCCGAAACGTTCAAACAGCGATGGGGCCCGATAACCATTGCCGACGTGACCGCGAAGTTTCGTTCCAGAAGAACGGAACGTATACGCGATCGAACCGTCACCGGTGTAGGCCGCCGGCGGCGATTGAAACGTGATTCCGGCGTATGGTGCCGATGCAACAGGCGTGAAACGCGGCTCATGTAATTTGAAAAACTGCGCCCGAAACGCGCCGGCGATTTGCAGTCGATCGTCAACGAGCCGCAACTGGTCCTGCACAAAAAGCGCGTGGCTTCGCTGCGAAACGTCGACATCGGAGTTGTCAGCCGGATTCACCTGAAACGAAGGATTCGTAAAGCTCTCGTTCTCAAACTCGTAACCGCCGGTGATGTAGTTAAACGACCCTGCTTGTATGTCAACGCGCGCGTTAATTGTGTGAATGCGTCCGTCGAAATCAGATCTCGTGCTGCCACCGAAGGGTTGAAAGCCGACGCCGAGTCGTCCATTGATCGAGCTGCGGTTTGTGGCGAGGCCCTGATAACTGATCGTGTAGCCGAAACTCTCCGTCGGACGTTGTGTGAAGATCACGGCGCCGTCGAAGAAATTAGCTTTGCGCAAATTGTCAGGATCGTTCGCTGCCGGGACGAACGTGGCGTTGCCGATGTTGAGTTGATCGGACGGCACACCCGCTTCAAAGCGAAGTTGTTCCGCGGGAGACAGCGGAATCGCTTCGATGATGCCGGTCGGCGGAAGATTGCCGATGCCTTCCGGGCTGTTGTTCAACTGTAAGCGGGAGTTCGCGGTGTAGATGCGTCCCGAGAGTGTTGCTGTTGGCGTGAGACGAAAGAGAATTCGTCCCTGACCGCTAGTGGTGCGAGCTTCGTCTTCATTGTCGATGCCGCGCGTGACGTTCAGAAACGAAAAGCCGGCGCTGTAAACGACACGATTGTTGTTCATGCCGCCGGCAACTTGTGCCCTCGTGCGAAACAGACCGAGATTTCCGCCCTCGGCGAGTATGCTGCCGTGAATTGGACCACCGCCTTCGTCAGTCACCACGTTGACCACGCCGCCGACCGCATTCGAGCCATACAAAGACGATCCGGAACCGCGCAATACCTCCAGCCGGCTGACGTCCGTTACGATCAAGTCTTCCAGTAAACCGGAAGCGTCACCTTGCGTTGAGGCTGCGTCGCGGAAACGTATGCCGTCGATCAGCACCGCGGTGTCTTCGCTCGGCAGGCCGCGCGTTTTAATCGAAGTGAACGAACCTGGACCACCGAGTTGCTGCACGCGGAGACCGGGCACCGTGCGCAGTGATTCAGGAATCGCGAACTCGTTTCGTTCTTCGATCTCCTGCGTATCGACGACCGTTAACGCCTTTGAGACTTCGTCGACAGTTTGCGGTGTGTCAGAAGCCGTGACGACCACGGAACTGCGCAAGCCTGACAACTGCAAAGCAATGTCGAGTGTCGCGCTTTGACCGCGTGTTAAGTTGACCGTTTGCGCCGCTGCTGAAGCAAAACCGCTCGCTTCGGCTTCGACGAGATATTCTCCGGGCGCGAGATGTTTGAAGCTGTACGTACCGCTCGAGTCGGTCGCGGTGACGAGGCTGAAACTGCGATCGCGACCGTAAAGCGTAACCGTCGCACCCGGCACGTTTGCGTTTTGAGGGTCTTTAACTTGTCCGCCGATCGTTGCGTTGCTGCTATCAGTTTGCCCTTGCACAGTCGCAGCGATCGCGACAAGCACTAAAACGAATACGGTGCGCGTGAGTCTTTTCATGGGGTCTCCTTGTGCTTTTTGTGCTTATTCGTGGCACAAAAAGAAAACGCCCTCGATCTCCTGCTGGAAGATCGAGGGCGTCTAAAACTCGATGATATGTCGTTAAGTTGGTGAGCTTCTCGAAGAGTCAGTCAGCCAACCAAGCGTTGACGCCACATGCTCTTTCCCGGAGCGTTGGTGGTCGCGTCCGTTTGCAGCAGGCAAGGTTTCCTGACTCCCGGCTCAGACGCGTTGGCTTCACGGCCTTCCCAATCTCTTGGCGAGATCAGTGACCCTTGTTGGAAGCTACGCAATCGCCGGTACACAGTGGCGGGAACCGTCTGGGCATTTCACCCAACTTCCCTTGTCACCCTCATGGGCACCTGCAACGGTCCAGTCCGTCGGTCGCATTCGGAAATAGAATGCGTGCGAACTGGATTGCGATTTAGAAATTATCCAAAGAACGAGCTGTCGTGAGCGCAAACTCTAGTTCCTGGGCCGTACGGCTGTCAAGGCAGGTGCCGGTGCGAAAACGCCGAAGGCGTTAGCAAGTTTCAGCCCAGGGTTGGTACAACCCTGGGTAAGTATTCGAAAAGGACAAGCGAACGCTGAAAGCGTTGGCGAACCGGATTGCGATCCTCGCCAACGCTTTCAGCGTTAGAACGCGATATTTATTTTGTTTCCCAGGGTTGTCGCAAGCTCCAACCCGTGGGCTGGAATTAGCAAACGCCTTCGGCGTTGAAAGAAGTACGACTACTAGTAGAAACAGTACCTCAGTCCGTCCCCCGGACGAGGATGGGAGCGCGCGCGCAACACGTGCGAGCGCTCACCCTGGCGCTGCCCTACGAAGAGCATTGCTCTCCGAGCGCCAAAGTGGTACCCATCCTCGACCTCTTGTATAGACTCGTGAGCTTTTGGCGGCTTAATGCAAAACCTGGCCGCATTGACCGTTCGATGAGACAGTGCGGTCAGGTTTGCGGAAAATACACTCCGACCCGTTTCATTGAAACGGCGCTATTTGAAGTCCCACTTGTCAAACGTAAAACGCAGCCCGAAGGCATGTGAAGTAAATATTTTGTCGATATCGTTTGAATCACGGTTCTCGTACTGGTAGTTGAAGCCCATCAGCAGATTGGGCCGCACGAGCCGTGCGTAGTCGATCTCGAAAACCCAACGATCGTCATGCCGAGGCACTCGAACGCGATCCAATCTGGTCGTGCGATTCTGGTAGGTGCGCGGCGCGTAGCGAAGTTCCGCCGTTAACCAATCCTGACGCCGAACTGAAAGCGGCGTCTGAAACTCGAGTGAATAGGTTCGGCGAATGTAATTGTTTCTCGGATCCCAGGCACGGTTGTGGTCGTACCGGTAGGTTAGCTCAACCCGGCGGTCGCCACTGAACCGCTGTTCGATCTTAGCGCCGATGTAAGAGTCGATCGCATTCGAATCCGCTTCGATCAGCGGATATCGTTTCATGCGATAGGCGGCAAACCCGGCCACCCTCGTGTTCGTAACGAAGCGATACTGAAGTTGCTGCTCGAAGATGTAGTTGTTGTTGACGTCGCGATCCTCTGACGAGCCCTTGAGCGAGATCTCAGTGGTTGTTTTCGAGACCACCCGTTTCGACAATCGTTTGCGATAGACCCCGATGAAGCTGTGGCTGACGCGATTAAACTCATCGGTATTGGTGTAACGATGCAACCCGACTTCATAGTCGAACTCGAATGAAGGCCGCTCGGGATTGTCCCGGAAATGGAAACCAAGACTCGGGATCACACCGAAAGCACTGACTTGCCGTTCGTCATGAGTGATGTTTGTGTCGAACACGCTCGCTAGCGACATTGAAACCCACCAACGGCGATGCGCCGGTGTATCGGCGTCGGTCCTCGTTTGTGCAACGACAGAAACACTAAGGATGATCGTTGCCAGCATAAAGATTATTGCTTTCCTCATGATGTCCCTCCTGGAATAAAGTCGCGCATCAGAACGCACCGTGCTTGAGAGTGTGTCGAGACCAACTGCAACAGTTCGCCGAGCCTGGCACGTTCTTCTTCGTCCATCAGAGCGTGATGAAGCATCACGCCCAGGCGTGAGCCGCCAGATGCCGCGGCGCTGAAAGAACTACCGATCTCTTCTCGTGTCAGGCGAACGTTCTTACGTTTTGCAAACCAATCGATCGAAACCGGAAGCTCCATCAATCCGTCAGTGTTTAGTTGTGACGCTGTTGTGTCGCGAGACAAGAGCCTAAAGCCCGCCTCGCGCAGGCATGCGGCAGTCGCCGCGGTACAGCGGTTCCACGGTGGCGTGAAGATTGGCTCCAACGTTGGTCCAAACAGATCGTTCAGCCGGTGTTTGCCCGCCTCTATGTCGGCTTGCTGTGAATCACGCGAACGAGTTTCGCCAAACTCGCACTTCCGTCCGCTTTGCTCGTGATTCAAGTGTGCATAGCCATGTTGGTGAATTGAGAGTTTGCCCATGTTCCGATCGACTAAGGTTTGGAGACGCGCAGCAGTGCGCGGCGAGATCGCGGTGGGAATCGCTGCCAGATCGAGCGGCACGTTGAACTCTGCAAACAAGTCAAGCAGTTCAAACAGTCTCGCGTCCTCCCACCCCACATCGTCGTTGCGAAAGAAAAAGGTGATTGCGTTTGGATTTGAATCCAGGGTTTTTCTTAGCGGGTCCAGCCAGTTCATATCATCGACTCGATTAATTTCACGGTGCATTGCGCTCCGCCGAGGTCCAGTGCCGTCTTCGGAAACTTGAAATCCATTCGCCTGCGAATCTCCGCCGCCAACCGCTCGGGAGTTTGTTCCTCCTGGGCCAACACCTTCACCAGCCCGAGGTTCTGAAGACGCAACGCACGTTTGCGTTGTTCGTCTTCTTCTTCCTTCGTGAACGGAACGAGCAGCGCCGGCACACCTGCCCGAAGAACGTCGAGACACGTGTTGTATCCGGCCTGACTAATCGACACAGCCGCATTGCTTAACTCAGCGCACAGATCGCTCACGTGCCTTACAAGCCGCAACCGTTTCTTGCCGCGAGCTTCCGTTCGGAGTGCTTGCCACGACGATGTCTGGATCAATGGACCAGCGATCACTTTCATCTCCACTTCCGGATCGTTCGCGAAATAACGATGGGCTTCGATCGACAAACGCAGTAACGGCTCGCCGACAACTCCACCGCCCGCCGAAACCACAATTCGCTTGCGCTGAGTTTTCGTTAGTGAAACTGACGTCGATTGAGGGAAGGATTGCGGCACGACAAAACCGGTGTACATAACCGGCACTTGCAGCAGAATGTTCGGATGAAACGTCTCTTCGAAACGAGCGAAAGCCGGATCCGAGTGAACCAGCACCGCGTCGAAAAATTCATTAGCCAGCGCAGCGGCGCGGTCGTCGTACTTCTGCTGATTGGACCGTCTATTGACGAGGATGTCGCGCAGACTACACACGATCAGCGCGCGCTTTTCCGGGGCCCGTGCCGCCCGCAGTAAGGGCAGCAGCTCACCGGCAAACTTCTTTCGGCCGAAAGGGAACAGCTCGACAATAACCGCCGCCGGCCGCAACTCTTCGAAGCACGTGACGATCATCTTTCGGCGACGATCCAACGCACGCTCGACCGGGATTCGTTTGTCGTGACTTACAAGTTGATTTGCTTCGTCGATTCCTAATGGCGGTAAATTGACGATTTGAATCGCAGGGTGAATACGAATGCCTTTTGGCAATCGGCCGCCGTTGAGCAGCACCACGCGGAAACGTTCCACCATGGTTTCCGCGAGCGCCAGCGAACGCATCAGGTGGCCCATCCCCAGCGAATGCTGACAGTAAAATAATATTGCGGGCTTATCGTTCATCTTCTTTCAGTTATTGAACCGGGATCGTCAACGGACGATTGCGAGTTACGTGCGTGTACCACAAGTGGCGATAGCGCTCACCGGATTCGAGTAATTCCAGCGGCGTGCCCTGTTCGACGATGCGTCCGTTTTCCAGAATCAACACACGGTCAGCCGCAGCCGCTGAAGCAAGATCGTGAGTGATCAGCAAACAAGTCTTGCCGCGCATGAGTCGCTGCAAAGCATCGCGCACCGCTTCTTCGCTCTCGCTGTCGAGTCCGGTCATCGGTTCGTCGAGGATGAGGACGGGCGCGTTTCTCACAAACGCACGTGCGAGCGCGAGACGTTGGCGCTGCCCGCCGGAGAGTGTTCCTCCGCGAGCGCCAAGAATCGTGTCGTAACCATCCTCGAGATCGCTGATGAACTCGTGAGCATTGGCGGCCTTCGCCGCACGAATTATTTCTTCTGACGTGGCGTCGAGTTTTCCGTACGCGATGTTCTCGCGGATCGACGCGCCAAACATCACGATGTCCTGCATCACGATCCCGATCTGCTGCCGGAGCGATTCGCGTTGATAGTCTTTGATGTTGATTCCGTCGAGCAGTATCTCGCCTTGCTGTGTCTCGTAGAGTCGTAAGAGCAGAGTGACAATCGTCGACTTGCCCGCGCCCGAACGTCCGAGCAGCGCCACCTTCTCGCCGGCGGTGATACCGAACGAAATATTTCTCAGTACTGGTCCAGCGTCGTTGTAACTAAACGAAACTTGACGAAAGCTGATGTTGCCGCGCAATGCGGTTGCTTCGCGTGCTCCGGGCCGATCTTCGACTTCCGGTTCGACTCCGAGCGTGTCAGAGATTCGTCCGGCACTGACAAACGCACGCGAAAGCTTGGCCGAAAGCTTTGCGAGCGTACGAATCGGCACATACAAGCTGTTCATGTAAGACACGAAAACTAACAAAGCGCCAGGCGTGATCTGTCCGCGCATTGCCTGCAACGAACCAAACACGAGCACGGCAAAAGTTCCGAAGGCATTAACGATGTCAGCCGCGCGAGACGACGCGGCTTCGAGGCGAGCCGTGCGAATACTCTCGTTGAGTGTTTCCGAACTTTCCGACTCAAACCGTTCTGTCTCGTAACGTTCGCGGCCAAACGCTTTCACAATCGCGATTGCATGCAACGTCTCACTCACGCGCGAAGCGAGATTGCCCTCTGCTTTGCGGACCAATCGCGCTGAATCGCGAATGCGGCGAAAGCGGTAGACGGAGATGACGGCCAGCACCGGAAACGTAGACAAGACCACCAGACTCAGTTCGACGTTCATCGCCAGCATGATCACGACCATGCCCGCGAGAGTCAGCACTTCAGTCACGAGCGTCAGCGCAAATTCCGAAAAGGCATCGCGCACCGAGTTCGTGTCGCTGGTTACTTTGGTGAGCAGTTCGCCGGCTTTAGAATGTTTATGAAAGGCAAGTGAGAGCCGCTGCAAGTGTGAAAACAGTTCGCGCCTGAGCGCGTGCGCGATGCGATATCCGATCCGTGACGTGATCGAAGTTTGTGCGTAAACGGAAAAGCCTTTGATGGCGCTGAGTACGATGAGCAGTGCCGCGACCGCAACCGTGGTCCATACTTTTTCATGCGCGAAGAAAGTCTCGAACGAACGCAGCGAAGACGGCAGCGGTTTGCCCAGAAGAATATTGTCGATGATCAGTTTGAGCGGCCACGGACGCAACAGATCGGCAATCGCGACAATCAACGTGCAGAGGAAGGCAAGGCCGAAATTCCACTTCTCAGCGCTGAGATTACGGGTTAGGAGATTTTGGAGTTTAGTTCTCACTAAGACCTCCGTTCAGCACTGCTTCAGCAGTTGCGAGAATGTCGGGAAGCCTCTGGAGGCTTTCGAGGCGAATTCGAGTCACGGAACGCAACGCGCGCTCAGTCAGCAGGGCAGCTCCGATGTGCCACTGAAGTGCCGCAGAGTCTTTTAACGGGCCATAGCCCGCGAGCAGATTTCGTCTTAACGAAATTGCTTCACTCCAGGTAAGCGCTCCCACGCACGAGGCGCAATACAAACCCGCGATTACGCTGGCAAGATCAACCAGGGCATTTCCAACTGCCGCTTGATCGAGATCGAGCAGATAAACACGATCGTTATTTAGCAGAATGTTTTTGGGATGAACGTCGCCGTGTAGTAATACCGGCTCGCTTTCGCAAACAGTTCCGTGACATTGCAGCAGTCGATCTCTGAGTTGTTGGACCAGCAGGGCAACGTCCGGTCGTGCCTGATTAATAGTTGCTGTGGCGCGCGTCAGTGCTTCCGGAGTCAGCCGCGTGGATCGCGGAAGCCACGATGGCGGACTGACGACGTGGAGATCTCTCAGTGCTCTGCCGAGCAGGAAAAAAGCGTAGGAGCGCGGGCGGCTCGCCCGCAGTGGGAGCCCTGCGGTGCGCGGCCCCGAAGCTGCGGGCGAGCAGCCCGCGTTCCGAACTAGAGATAACGAAACACCCGGCAAAGACTCGAGCAACAGCAAACGATGGTTATCGGAATAAGACAACGCCCGCGGCACTCGCAAGTGGCTCTGATTTATTTCCGCGTTGACGTGAAGGTATGTGTTGAAAACCTGGCGGCCTTCGTCGCCGGCGTAGATTTTTGCGTATGCCAATACAGCATCGTTGTCGCCGATGCATTGGGCCGTCAGCGATTTCTCAGGCGCGTGTCCGACGATGCGGCTTTTGATCCATTGCTGTCCCTGAATGTTTCGCAGGTCGACGGGAACATCGTCCAGCACTGAAAGGTTCCTGATCTTTCGATCGTTCGGAAACAGCCAGAAGCTTGTATTCAATTCGGTTGCGTGAATTTCAGTGGATTGACGATCTGTCCGATGAGCTTTTGGAAAAGCACGGGCGGCAATGCGATACGATTGTTCGACGCCTTCAACCCGATAAAGAACCCGCAGGCTGGCGCCGACTCGGTACTTCGTTCGCAAACGTTCGCAACTTCCGACGCCGAGGGCTCCGTAAGGCGTCATCAACCGCGACAAGTACTGCGCCATCAACGTCTCGTCCAACAGCAGATCGCGTTGAGGTAATGCCGGATCGAGAGCCAGGTTGGAGTGCGCCAGGTTCATAGCAAACTACGCCTCCATGCCGGGTTATTGTTGGACCAACTAATCTGGTCAACTTCCTGATAGTTCTGGCCGACCCGTTCAACCCGCACCTGACCGCTCGCGAGCGCATCCGACCGGACCGTTTCAACCTGAAACGACGGCGCAGGAGCGCCTGGTTTTAGTGGGACGATCAGCGTGTAGAAATCGGTGTCTTTACATCCGGTTTCGACCACACTTATCACTGGTGCAGCTTGTTTGATTCCGTAATACGGTGACACCCAACCCTGACTCACAACCGGTTGCCGGTGCGGTTCGAATAAGAGAACGAGCTCGTTCGTATCTTGAGACGCCAGGTGAAAACGCAGTTCGTACTTGTGTGGAACCGACGCGCGCAAGGTATCGACAATCAACCAATACTCGCCGGCTATGAAAAATATTCGTCGTGTGTGAACAGCGTCGTAGAGCGAACTGCGAACTTCGCCGCACAACATGTCGAATCCAGGCGCGGTGACACGGCTAAGCAGCCGTCCTTGCGCGACAGCGCCCTTTGCTTTGCCGCGGTGGTAAGGCGTTTGATCCAGATCGTCGACGCACACCGTGTTGTGCGCCGCAGCGCCTTTGAAGTAACGACGCCATTGCGCGTCGTCTTCGACATAAGTAAAGCGCCCGGGATCGACAATCAAGGGGTGCCCGTTTGCAGCGACTTCGATGCTCAGCAGATCGTAGTGACCATGACCGCCGTCCCCGAGTGGACCACAATCGAAGACCAGATATTTCT